>NZ_JBEPTK010000028.1 GCF_040549485.1 Constrictibacter sp. MBR-5 | reverse complement strand
CGCGGCTCTTCCCGGCGTAGACCGCCGCCAGTGCCAGAAGACGCCGGACCTGGCGCGGATCGCTACAGCGCTTGGCGAGCGCCCGAAGCCCGCCGGCATCGTAATCGTCCCGAAGCTGCACGCTCGAAGCCATGGCGAGTCCTCCCTCGCCACTCTTCAATCAGATCCCGACACCGATGGGAATCCCCTCGCGAGTCAGACGATTCGGCCGTTGGTATTAGCCTGCCCGTGCAGCTCATGAAGGAGAGCCTCGACCCGCTGTCATGCTAAGGGCCTCATTCCATGGCTGAGATGTGGCCACCCAAGTGGACAGGCGGCGCACCGCAGTGGAGCAGGTGCGTGTAGCGGTAGAGCTGGCGCTGACGAGCCGTCGGCCCTCTCAGGCGCGAATAGACTGGCTACCAGCTCACGGAAGGCTACGCCGTTGGCAGGTCGCGCGGACCCGATCGTGCTCGCTGCCGGCGACGCCACATGAGGCTCGTGGTCTTCGAGCCAAGCCCTTGACCTTGCGAGGGACCCAACTCGAATGCCGAACCGCCAACGCCGGCCCGATCGCCTCCGCGAAGAGCTCCTGTGGCCTCGCCGTCGCGTCAAGCCGGCCAAACGTCCGTTGTCGCCGTGACCTCCCGGACGAGCCCCAGTGAGTGGCGCTCGTCCGTCCGCCCGGCTTGCTTCAGGGGATCGATCGCCGCGTTTGTAGCTGTCGAGTTAAACCTTTGTGGTCTCTGGTGCGCCCATTTTCCGTTCACCGGCGGCGCGTACCAGCTGGGCGTGGCGTGCCAATGCCGACCGCTACTCGCCCAGGCGCGTATGCTCAGCCATCCGCGCGATCGCTTCGAGCATAGCATCAACACGGCGGGCTTGTCGGGCGCAGATTGCCGGATCTGGGGGGACACCACATCGATGATGCCGGAGTACATGGTGACGCGGCCCCAGAGACGCACCTTACCTTCTCAGTCCCGCACAGTCTCCGCAGGCAGGCACCGCCCCATGAGCCTGGAGGGAGCCGCGGGTGGTGTTCCGGCGCCCGCCCTTTCTCCAGAAGCGGAAGCCAGACCTACAGGGTCATCTGCGATATCTGGACCCAAGGCCCATCAATCTTCAAGATCCACCCGCACCAGTTCACTCCGGAGGCACACCTAAACTTCGTCCAGGACCTTGCGGACCTTCGCGGCAAGCTGCTCGCGGCGGTACGGCTTCCCGAGCAGTTCGACCCCGGGGTCGAGCCGACCGTGATGGATTATGGCGTTCTCCGAGTAACCGGAAGTAAAGAGAACTTTCAGCTCCGGCCGCATGGCCCGAGCCGTATCGGCAAGCTCGCGCCCGTTCATGCCGCCGGGCAGGACAATATCGGTGAGCAGCAGATCGAGGCCGGGCATCTGTTTCAGGATCTCGAGTGCCCGCGGCCCTGTCTCAGCCGCGACGACCTGATACCCCAAGCCGACGAGGCGCGCGCTGAGGTGTCCGCGGACCAACTGATCGTCCTCGACGACCAGGATGGTCTCGGTACCGCCAATGATCATCCTGCACGCATTATCCAGTCGCACTTGGTCATCCTTACTACATGCCCGCGGGAAATAGAGCTTCACCACGGTGCCTTCGTCCGGCTCGGAATATATGCGAATATGGCCGCCCGATTGCTTGACGAAGCCATAGACCATACTCAAGCCCAAGCCCGAGCCCTTGCCCACCTCCTTGGTGGTGAAGAAGGGCTCGAAAACTCGTCCCAGAACGGCAGGCGGAATCCCATGGCCGGTATCGGTGACGGCGATCATCACATATTGCCCGGACGCCAGATCCTGTTCGCTGCCCACATAGTCGTCGTCAAGTGCTGCATTGGCCATCTCGATAGTGAGGTGGCCGCCGTCCGGCATCGCGTCGCGGGCGTTGAGCACGAGGTTGAGCACAGCCGACTCCAGCTGGCTCGGGTCGATCTCCGCCTGCCAGAGGCCGCCGGCGCGGACGATCTGGATGTCGATGTTTTCGGGCAGGCTGCGCCGCAGCAGGCCTTCCAGGCCGTGAATGAGGGTGCTCACATCCAGCACCCGGGGCTGCAGCGCCTGCTTTCGCGAGAAGGCCAGAAGCCGCGAGGTCAGTTCGGCCGCGCGTTCGGCGGCGGTGGCGGTCATGTCGGCGAGCACGCGCAGCTGCTGCTGCTCGCTCAACTCGTCCGACAGAATCTCGGCGTTGCCCAGTATGACGGTCAGCAGGTTGTTGAAATCATGCGCCACACCGCCGGTTAGCTGGCCCACCGCCTCAAGCTTCTGGGCTTGGCGCAGCCGGCTTTCCATGTCCCGTTGGCCCGAGACATCGATCATGCTGCCCAACATCCGTACGGCCTTCCCCTCCGCATTGCGGATGACGAAGCCCCGGTCCATGACTGTCACCGGATGGCCGTCGGCATGCAGGAAACGGTATTCCTCCGCCCAGGTAGTGGCGGTGCCTGCTATCGCGGCGTCGACGCTCTCCAGAATGCGATCTTTATCATCCGGATGGATGTGCTTCATCCAGGATTCGATGCCGTGCACGATCTCCGCCAGATCGTACCCGAAGAGCGACTGAAGGCCCTCGTTCCACCAGATCGTGCCGGCGGTCAGGTCCCAATCCCAAACGACGTCGTTCGTGGCCTTGGCCACAAGGCGGAACCGTTCCTGATTGACGCGGATCTCTTCCTCGGCGCGCTTGCGGTCGGTGACGTCGCGCTCTACCGAGACCCAGTGCGTGTACCGGCCGGTTTCATCGGCCAGCGGCACGATGTCGAGCTCGATCCAGAACTCCTCCCCCGACTTGGTGTAGTTGATGAGTTCGCTGCGCACCGGACTCCACGTCTCCAGCGCCTGCCGGATCCGATCGAGCTCTGTGCGGTCGGTCTTCGGGCCCTGCAGGATCCGGGGCGATTTGCCGATCACCTCGTCGCGGCTGTAGCCCGTGCGTCGTTCGTATGCGTCGTTGACATAGACGATTCTCGGACCGTCAGGCCCGTCAATAGACCCCGCTTCGGTGATGAGCAGGATATCGCCCTGGCGCGACACCGCCGCCTCCAGCAACCGCAACTGTTCCTGGCGGGCCTGTTCCTGGGTGACGTCGCGAAAATAGATCGCAAGTCCTTCAGGCGTAGGATCTGCATGAACTTCGAACCAGGTCGCAAGCGGCGGGAAGAACTCGCGAAAACGGACGGATCGACCGCTCACGACGGCCCGCTCGTATTCCCGCTGGAAGGTGCTGCCGACGGCTTCGGGGAATTCTTCCCAGACGACCTTGCCCAACAGATCCTCGCGGCGGCGCCTGAGCAGCTTTTCGCCCTGGCCATTCAGGAACGAAAAGCGCCATTCGTCATCCAGCAGAAAGAAGGCATCGCCGATGTTTTCCAGCGTCTCACGCAGACGCCTTGAGAGGTCCTCGGACTCGCTGCGCGCGGCGATCAGTTCGGAGATGTCCTGAAACGCGCCCTCTACGGCGACGATGCCGCCCTGATCGTCGCGCACCGCCTCACCGATTGCGCGCACCCAGACGCGGTTGCCTTTCGCGGTGACGATCTGCAGCACCTCGTCGAACGGCTGGCCGGTTTGCACACAAGCCTGGAAGACGGTCCCTATCCGTGCGCGATGTTCGGGCGCATAATAGTTAATCGCCTGTTCCAGCGAGGGCGAAGTACCTTCGGGCTCTTCGTGGATTGCCGCCGTCTCGGGGCTCCAAGTCAGGCGCGTCGGATTGAGATCGACGCGCCAGCTTCCCAGCCGCGCCATGTATCCCGCAATCTCCTGCCGGCGTGCCGCCTCCCTGAGGCGCTCTTCGGCCTCCCTGAAGCGGGTAATGTCCTGTGCGACGCCGATGACGATTTCACGGCCTTCAACGCGATGCCGCGCTCCAACGCCCCGGATGTGCGCGACACTGCCGTCAGCCCGTATAATCCGATGCTGGAACTCGATCTCCGGCGCGCCGGTGTCGATGAAATGCTGGTGGGTCGACAGCATCTCCGGCTGATCGTCGGGATGGACCATCGCGACGTAACCGTCGAAACTCGGTGCTCCTCGATGAGGCGGCACCCCGTACATATCGAAAATCCGGTTCGACCAACTGAGCGACCCCCGTTCAAGATCGTACTCCCATGAGCCGAGATCCAGCAGCCTTGCTACGGTTCCCAGGCGCGTCTCGCGTTCCCGCAAGGTCAGCAGTGCGCCGCGCAGCTCGGCGGCTTGCAGCACGCCGTCGGGCTCAGCTCCACCCCCTTCAACGGTGCCGTTGGTGACTGAACCGGCCTCGGCAAGCAACTCGGTCACGTCCTCCACCCGGTGGATGAGGTAGATGAGGTTCCCCGCCCGGTCGAACACCGGCTTGTTCCGCGGAAGCCAAAAGCGCTCCTGAAAAACTCCGTCGGATCCACGGACTGGATAGCGCTGGATGTTCATCACATCGGTCACGCGCAATGCCGCAACGCGCTGCAGCGATGCCCGCAGATTGGTCACTCCGTCAGCCTCGGGTTCATTCGGATCGTCTGGGAAGACCTCGAACAGCGGTCGACCCAGAAGCGCATTGCGCTCCACCATAACGGCCTGCGCATAATCGTCCGTCACCGCGACTATTTTGTACTCGTCCGGCGTAACGACTAGGATCTTGCCGGGCATTGCATCAAAAAGGCTGGATAAATGCTCCTGAGATACCGTGACTTCGCGGCGCAGCAACTCCACCTGATATTTTAGTGATTCGGCTTTTGCCTCGGCCCGGGCGACCTGCGTCATGTCGCGGACGCTGGCGACGACCGCATCGGTTCCGTCGAACACGACTTTGTGCCAGTTAAACGCCGCTGTGTAGCGATCGCCGGACTTTGCGACGACGGTCCAGGTCCCAGCGTCGGTCACAGTCCCGTCGAAGTGCCGGACCTGATCGACGATCCGTGTCCGATCGGCTTCAGCGCGCAGATCGGCAATCGTCATCGACCGGAGGGTATCCCCATCGTAGCCCAGCCAAGTCTGCGCGGCTTGGTTCGACGCCAGAATCTGAAGCGTCTCGGACGAAAACAACCAGACCGGAAAAGATAACGCCTCAAAGGCATCTATGGCCGAACAGGATAGGTTGGTCGGTCCGCGCATGGTCATCCCTCCGGGCCCGCTGTGCTGCGGCGAGTCATTCATTCCTGCTCATGTGCAGATCGATCAACCTCTCGGCGCAGAACCTGCAGGATATCTTGCGGCCGAAAAGGTTTTGGGAGAACGGCGTTCGCTCCCAGCTTCAAGGCAATGCTGAGGAAATCGACGCTACCGTCACAACGTCCCCCAGAGACAGCGATGATCGGGGCCGCAAAACCCTGAGCCCGCGCCTGCAGGACAAAACCAATGCCGTCCTCATCGGGCATGAAGATGTCGACGATGACCGCGTCGAACGCGG
This sequence comes from Constrictibacter sp. MBR-5, assembly GCF_040549485.1. Taxonomy (NCBI): domain Bacteria; kingdom Pseudomonadati; phylum Pseudomonadota; class Alphaproteobacteria; order Rhodospirillales; family Allostellaceae; genus Constrictibacter; species Constrictibacter sp. MBR-5. Next base: position 17,144 of record NZ_JBEPTK010000028.1, on the reverse strand, counting down.
TTAACCGGATCGCCGTCAATGCACGTTTGCCATCCTCACAAGCGCTTGCGTTGAAGCCATTCACCTCTAGGACAGCCTTAAGCGTCTCTCGCAGAAGTGGATTATCATCGACGATCAGGATTTGCCCCACTGTAAGCTGTTCCTCCAATTACTCGTCTTGATTGTGGCTAGCCATTCAGCACCGCCCGATGAGCCGGTTTTTCGCGGCTCGCGCGATCGAATGGTACCTCGTCGCGCTGGCCGTATATGGCGCAGAGTGATGGGTGCGCCTGGCAGTAAGTAAAAGTGAGCGCCTGCCACGCCAGAGGAACGGATCCGCAAGGGAGCGTTCGAGGAAGGCCATCGCCATCAACAGAGCATCGCCGCATCGGCACCATCATGGGGAAGCGGTGGGAATGACGAAGCGCGCTCCCAGCCTGATTGCCGCCGCCTTCTCCGAGACGGGGACATCGGTGGCGATGAGATGGGTCTGGGCCGCCCGCAGGGCCGTCAGGAACGTCTGCATCTGGTCCGGAACCTGGGCGGAGTAGGCGAGCAGCATGCCGTAGTCGACATCCACCATCGAGACGCCGCAGTCGCGCAGCGGCAGGCTGGCCTGCTGGATGCGGCGCAGTTCGAGGATCCGGACGCGCGACAGCGCCCGTAGCGGCGAGAGCAGTTCGGTCACCCGTGCCGGCAGGATGTCGGCCGGCAGGTTCACGATCCGCAAGATGAGTGCGCGGCGATAGGTCTCCGGCATCTGGCGGCAGACGCCGTACAGGCGGTCGCGCAGGTAGCGATACTGCAGGGTCGAGGCGTTCAGGGTCACGACGATCAGCATGTCCGGACGGCGCGCCAGGAGGTCGGGCATCGCGATAGCCACGCGGCCGAGCAGCGTCAGGTCGATCTCGGCGATCAGCCGCGGCTCGTTGCCAACCGCCAGCCGCAGGCGGTCCAGCGTCATCCGGCTCCCGTCGTCGAGGCTGGCAATCACCAACGGCGATGGGCCGGTCTCGGTCAGGATGGCGCGCATCTCCAACCGCGCCTGATGGAACGTCTCGGCGAGGACGCGCGTCTGCTCGAGCCGCAGGCGCTCGGCCTCGCGGGTCAGCTTCATGCTGATCAGGCCGGCGATGTCGTCGGTGGCGGCCTCCTCGGGGGAGATGTCGACCTCGTGGGTCTCCACGACGATCTCGCCCATGTCCTGGCCGCCGGCCTCGCCGAACAGCTGGCGGGCGATCTCCTGCTGCAGCGCCTGGGCCTTGAGCCAGGCGCTCTGCGCATCGAGATGCGCGAAGCAGACGATGAAGGCGCCGTCCTTGTCGCGCACGATCACGTCCTGCGGCGACAGCCGCTTGCGGATCGTCTGGTCGGCCAGGTCGTACACCCGCTCCGCCCACCGCTCCCATCGCTCGCCGAACGCCTCGCGGATCTCCGCCAGACAGACGATCTGGATCTTGCCGGCGTTCAGCCGCGTCGGATCCCCGCCGACGAGGTCGGCGAGGTTGGGGCCCGGCTCGGCGGCCTGCGCTGCGGGAGGGTTCTGCTCCGGGACGAAGGCCCAGACGACGACCGCTCTCTCCTCCATGGGGGGCGTGGTGCGGCGGATGGAGGCCACCACCTCGAATCCGCTGCGATGGCGCAGCGCGCAGGGCCCCACCGGCGGATCCTGCGGATCGCCGACGCCGTCCAGCAGATCCCGGCCCAGCACCCGTCCGGTCGCCTCGGCCGCCGTCCAGCCGAACAGCCTGGTGAAGGCGTGGTTGACGATGACGAGGCTGCCGTTCTCGTTCGACAGCGCCATCGGCGTCGCCGAGAGTTCGAACGCGGCGGAGAGCAGCACCTCGACGTCGCGGCGCTGGTCCGACAGGCGCCGCATCCGCGCCGTCATCGCCCGCCGTTCGACCGCATAGCTGAAGATGCGCGGCAGTGCGGCGACAGTGCCCGGCTGGTCGACCAGATAGTCCTCGGCACCCGCCCGGATGACGCTCAGGGCGGCGGCGGGGTCGCAGGGCGGCCCCATCACCAGGATCACCGCCGACGGCACGGCGGCGGCGTATCGCTGGACATCCTCGACGACTGCGGCCGGGTTCGCAGCATGGACGAGAATGGCCTGCGCCCCGGCATGGCGGCCGACGTCGTCGCCGCTCACGCGCGCCACCGTGAAGCGTGCGTGCTCCGTCCGCGCGAGCAGCCGGACGATCGCATCCTGTGTAGCCTGCGGCAGGCCGATCAGCAGCACCGATATTGTCGAGACCGGTTCGGTTTGATGTACCCGGGCGCTCACGTTGCTCACAAAGCCGTTAATTTTTTGCGGAGCATCGAGCCCAGCGGTAACTGATGTCTTAAATATTTGATTATCCGAAAATTATTATTGTTCGGCACTGCTTGTCAGGGCAATCAAGCCGACCTGCTGTTCCGTTGGTTCGTCGGGCTCGGCGTGGACGATACGGTGTGGGACCACTCGACCTTCTCCAAGAACCGCGACCGGCTGCTGGAGGGCGACATTGCCGCGCGATTCCTGGCGGCGGTGTTGGCACAGCCGCGGGTCAGGCGGTTGCTGTCGAGCGAGCACCTCTCGGTCGACGGCACGCTGATCGAGGCCTGGGCCTCGCTCAAGAGCTTCAAGCCGAGGGCTCCCGGGAACGGCCGCGGGCGATCACGCTGGGCGCCGACAAGGGATACGACACCAAGGACTTCGTGATGAAGTTGCGCGAGATGAAAGTGCGCCCGCACGTCGCGCAGAACACCAGCGGCCGGCGCTCGGCGATCGACGGCCGCACCACCCGACATGCCGGCTATGCGATGAGCCAGCGCCATCCGCAAGCGGATCGAGGAGGCCTTCGGCTGGATCAAGACGGTCGCCTGCCTGCGCAAGGCGCGGTTCCGCGGCCGCGCGCGCGTCGACCTAGCCTTCACCTTCGCGGCCGCCGCCTACAACCTGCGGGAAGGGACCGCCGATGTCAAAGCGCGGTTTGCCGGTGTCGAGGATCCACCGGTAGACCCCCGTCACCATGTCTTGTTGACGTAGTCGCACCCTCCTTCCGGGCGCGTCGTCCAGATCATCCCAGGTATCGCGTTTGCGATCTGCCGGAAGTTCTGCGCCTGCTCGACGCGTCTTCGATGCGCGAACCGCAGTTCCATGGCATCGACGATCAAGGCCGCAAGATCGACCGGGTTGGCACGGTCCTCGGCAGAGAAATCCGAGCGACGCGTGGTCGAGAATGCAGAGTGACCCGATCGCATGACCACGTGGGCTCCGGATCGGCACACCGGAATAGAAGCGGGCATGCGACGGAGGGCGTGTTGCGCGGTTGCATAGCATGCTGCACTTCCGGGCCACCGGCCACCGCCTGCGGGACGGGATGTTCAAACCGCCAGTTGCGCGATGGCGGAATGGCTGTGTTGTGAGCCGGCAGCGGAGCAGTCGCAGTTTCAGGCGGCCTTGTGCAGGGCGCCCACAAGAAGCGTCTGTCGCGCCAGCACGGCGATCAGGTCCGACCGCGTCACGATGCCCACCAGGCGCGGGCCTTCCATGACAGGTGCGGCCTGCACGCCGCCATCGGCCAGCAGCCGGACCAGCACGCCGATACCGTCGGCGGGACCGACTGTGCGCAAGTCGGTGGTCATGATATTGCGGGCGCGTAGGCGCCGGTCGCGGCCGCGCCCGGCAAGGCGGGTCAGGGCTCCGGCGAAACCCATGCCGCCGCGGACCGAGTCGAGACGCGCGCGCTGGATCAAATCGTTCTGGGTGATGATGCCGCGTAAGGCGCCGTCGCCGTCCACGACGGGCAGGGTCTTGAACCTGTGCCGTCGAAACAGATCGGCGACAATGCCGAGACGGGTGTCGGGTGCGATCGTGATCAGATCGCGCGACATGACCGCGCCGCAGATCAGGTCGTCGAAGTGGCGTCGGGCGGCCTCGGCCTCGGCGGCGGCCAGAATGCGGCCGAAATCCTCGGCGCCGATGTTGGCGCTTAGGTTGAACCGGTCGAGCACGGCGGACAGGTCGTCCGCGCTCAGGCCCAGCCGCCGTTCCGGCGCGGGGTCGGCGGTCGCATAGGTTCCCGAGGATGCCGGCTGGCGGAACGGATAGCGCCGCCCCGTCAGCCGGTTGTACGCCACGGCGATGGCCACCAGCAGCACCGTGTCGAGCAGGACCGGCGCGAGCACAAAGCCGTAGCCAGCACCGCCCGAGAGCGGATCGGACAACGTCGTCGCCAGCGCGACCGCCGCGCCCGGAGGGTGCATGGCGCGCAGGACCGCCATCGCCGCCATGGCGCCAAAGACGGACAGGCCCGCTGCCACTTCGATCGGCAAACCCAGATGCAGGACGCTGACGGCGATGAAGGCTGAGGCGCCGTTCCCGGCGATGGAAGACCAGGGCTGCGCGAGCGGCGAGTTCGGGACGGCAAAGACCAGGAATGCCGTCGCCCCGAGCGGCGCGATCAGCAGCAGACCATGTGCTGCGTCGACCCAGGCCCCCGCTACGACCAGGATCGCACCGCAGAGGGCAAGCCCCAGACCCGCTCCCAGCGCGGCGCGCATCGCCTCGCGCCATGTCGGGCGGGACATGGCTGGACCGAGTGCGCGCAGGGTTCTGCGTAGCCGCACCCGTGCCCGTGGCGCGCGCAGCAGCGCGTGCGGCCGTGAGGCGCCCGTCCGATCCGCCGAGATCAATAGTGGCTCCGCGGGTGACGCCGGATTGTCTTTCAACTCGCGTCGCACCTGGTTACACTTGGTCCGAGAGCGTCGGCCATGACGCCAGACGTGTCCAGGAAATCTCTGTTCTCATTGTTCTTTGCTCCTGAACTGCGCGCGTGGCAGGGGCGGATGGCCCTGTCGACCGTCTTCTGGGGATTTGGCGTTGCGATGAGCATGGCTCTCGCCATCCTGCACGCAACTGCGCTGGATGCAGGACAATTGGCCTTTCAGCAAGCGCTTATCCTGGGCTCGGCGGCCTACCCGGTCTGGATACTGGTCGCGATCTGGCACTGCGCGCCGAACGCCAGTCTGTTCTGGGGTCCTCTGGCGCGCTGGCTGACCGTCGCGTGGGGCTGAACAATCCAACGCTCGTGGCACCCTGCCTACCGTCCAGCCCGAAAAGTGCGGTCCGCGCCGCGTTCAGCAATCCTGTGACGCGGGAGCTTCTTGGGGAAAGAAATTCAGCACGTACCGGGTGCCGGGTCGCGCATCCTGCCATTCGGCCGTGCCACCGAGCTGACTGCCGAGAGTGGCGATCAGCTTCATACCGAGGCTCGTCGAGGCCCCCCCATCGGACTCCCGCGGTAGGCCCACACCGCGGTCGCACACCTCTATCCTGATCTGCCCTCCCGCGGCAGGTCGTACCGACACGCGCACCTCTCCACCTCTCCCCGGATAGGCGTATTTGAAAGCGTTCGTCACCAGCTCGTTGACGAGCAACGCTACGGGCACGGCCTGATCGGTTGCGATGATAACCGGTACGAAGTCCTGGCTGAGGCTCTGCTCCGGCCCAGCCGAGCAGCCGAGACGCTCGCACAGCTCGGCCAGGAATTCCGCCAGATCGACCGTATGAACCTCATGCGTGCGCCACAGCCGGTCATGCAGCTGCGCAATGGTCCGAACGCGCGTTTCCGCATCGTCCAGGGCGCTCCTCAGGTCGGGGCTGTCCGACATGCGCCCCTGCATGTGCAGGAGGCTCGCCACCAGCATGAGGCTGTTCTTCACGCGGTGGCTGATTTCCTGCGTGAGCACCTCCTGGTGCGCCAGCGTTCGATGCAAGCGAAGCTCACTCTCCAGCAACGCTTCCTCAATCCGCTGGCGCTCGATGGCCGCACCGAGAAGGTTGGCGAAACTTTGCATGAAAGCCAGGTCGGCTTCGGTGAACCGGCCCTCGGTCGGGCTGTCGACCTCCAACACGCCGAAGCGCTCGCTGTCCCCCTGAATGAGCACGTTGATCGCACGCTTGACGCCATGTTCGGCGAGGATTGCGGGTGTGCGGAAGCGCTGCTCGCCTTCCAGATGGTTCGAGATCACCGGCTGCCCTGTCTGGAAGGCGTAGCCGGCCGGGCTCTCTGTGTCCGCTCCCGTCCGCGCCTGGCCGATAATCCCGGGGCGCCAACCGACGCCAGCGCATACGACGAACTGATGTTCCTGGGGCAGGTACTGCAGCACCTTGCAAAGCTCGCTCTGGAGCCCGAGCGCGCAGACGCGTGTCGCCTCCTGGAGGAGCGTTGCCCTGTCATGGGTCTGAAGCGCGAAGCGCCCATACTCTGCCGCGAGTTCCTGTTGCCGCAGGCGGTAAGCCAGTTCCTCTGCAGCAGTGCCGCCCTGCTCCGGAGCGGCGGCCGAAGGCCCTTTGCCGTGTCGCGGCATGTTCTTCTTTCGTGTCTGGCAGCACCAGGGATGCTGACAACTCAAAACCGCAGGGCTTCTACAACGAACAGCCGCTCGATCGCGTGCGCGGAACTCCCATGCGCTGGCGGATGCGCAAGGCGGAAGATCGCCACATTGCACGTTTCGCACAAGCCCGAACAGGGCTCCGCTGCCCTACTAGGCAGCGCAGCAGCAGGAGCGGCCCACGCGGGGAGAAGCGAACCGAACTAGCCAAGCTGTCCAAATAGCTCCAGCGCCCGCGGACTCTCCGGCGGCGGCGGCGGGCGCTTTTCCAGAAGATGCTGAACGACCCTCACCCCGGCGAGCATGGCGGCGGCCTCGAATGGCTTTCCTATGAAGCCCAACGCAACGTCCCGGTTGGCCAGCGCGTCCATGCGCTGCCCGCTCACGAAAAGCACCGGCACCATCCAACGGCTGTGCATCTCGCGGGCCAGCTCAATGCCACTGCCGCCGTCCCGCACGTTGATATCCACGAGGGCCAGGTCGGGGATGTCTTGTCTGGCCAGTTCCAGGGCACGCGCAACGGTCGCGACTGGCCCGAGAACGGTATAGCCGGCGTCGCTCAACGTCGTTTCCATCGTCAAGGCGATGAGGAATTCGTCCTCGACCAATAGAACCTTCATCGGGTGCTCTCTCAGGCGGCTTCGCGCGAACCGGACGGGCGTCTGCCGGCGCCGGCGCCGGGGTTACCGAAAATCTGGTATCCCCGCCCCCTGAGACGGATGGGTATGACGTCTGGAGCTGTCTACGGCTGCTGCGAAGTGCGGTTCCATTTCGAGATACGGGCGGCATCAGCCGCCGCTGCCAAGCTCGCTTCCGTCCGCATTAGCACATCGCCGCCGAACGGAAGTCGTCTGCAGCCATTCGGGCGCGGAGAAGGTTGGATCCCCGTCCCTCTCCCTCCGCCAATGCGCCCCGGCGCGACTCTCTCCGCCACCGGGTGTGGACCCGAAAAGCGCGCAGAACTGCGCCGTTTCGGCCGAAAGCTCATGACTACGCGGCTCCGCCCCAGGGTGTTTTCCTCTCTCTCTGGGCGGTTCTCTCCGAACCTCATGACTTCGGCCATTTGGTACGGAACTCGTAAGCCACTGATCTGACGTCATTTTACTGCCGCCGAAGCTCCGTACTTTCGAAGAACATATTGGCAACCGAGGGCGCCTCGGATCGAGCCGGCGCATTGACAGTCTGCCGCCACCATCTCGCCAGCGTCTTCCTGGGCACCCCACGGCGATGCGCCGGAGGAAGTCTCCTCGATAACCCGGGCGTTGAGGCAACTGCGGGTTATCGTCGGGCCGCGGCCGATGTCTCTGCGCCTCCCGCGCGTTGCTTGCGGCCCAGTTCATAGCACCGCTAACATTCCTGGTCAGAGAAGCAGTCACATCGGAGTTGCGACAGTGCCGCTTCCCGTTCAGTGCCGTATGGCGCGCGTCGCACTCGGTCTTGGAGTTCGGGAGCTGGCGGGTATGGCTAACGTCTCAACACAGACAGTATCCAGGCTGGAGTATGGGGAATATCTGAAGCCGGCCATCTCGCCGCCATCCGCACCGCCTTGGGATCGGCCGGCGTCGAATTCATTGCAGCGAACGGCGGCCGCGGGCCAGGGGTGCGGTGAGGAAGTAGGCGACGCCATGGCAACGCGAGACGAGCCGTACCACTGGATCGAGGTCGAGAGCTACGTACTGAGAGACAAATCCGGCCGCAACGGCCCTGTCTTAATCCGGCCTGTGAAAGGCGGAGCCTTTCCGCCTCATCTCCAGGTGGAATGCTCGAAGACCCTTTCCGACACATCGCGGTATGGTGTCGGTAGCCGGTTTCGCATCAAAGCCAAGCTTACCGAACGGAGGCGCGGTGGTGACTATCTGTTTTCGTTCCACGGATGGGCGGTGTACGAGGTTCATGTCGTCCCTCCCGATCAGTAGCGCGCCAGCGATGGAAACCGCACGCTGGGCTTCGCCGCGCGCATGCCTCATACTCAGGAGCGAGAGCCATGGCCGACAACACCCGTCGCGACCTGATCAGAGCCTCGATATACCAGGGGGCGGAGAAGGCCATCAGGTTCGGCGCAAAAAGCGCGGCCAGCGCACTGATCGTCTATCTGTACGTGTTCGAGGCGGTACCAGACGTCGGATGCGAGGAGATCGAAGCGGAGATTTCCTCTATCTGCGCGGGCAGTCAGCTTTTCGCGCGCCTGGCCGGCACATCGGACGCTGCTTCACCCACTCCACTGGGAATGGCCCGACCAGCCTCTTGATCGGCAACTCTGGCGCCTGCCATCTGTCGGGAATTACCTCGCCGACGTCCGGCGCCGGCGGCGAGCCCCGCTAGAGACGGGCGCTGGATGATCAGCCCGAGGCGGGTGAAGACGAGGTGAATGCGACGAGGTAATGCTCCGGGCAACTCTGAGCCGCCCATGGCTTTCGGAACCCTTGGCGACGATAGTTCATTGTCAGAGCGTGCTACGACCCGTGGAGCAAATCCAGGACTTCATCCGGCAGCACCGTAAGGAGATGACCTAAATGAGCGAGTCCGCCGATTTCCCGATCGTCGGCATCGGGGCGTCTGCGGGCGGCATCGAGGCCTTCGAGAAGTTCTTTCGCCATATCCCGGCCAGTTCAGGGATGGCGTTCGTCGTCGTCACGCACCTGTCTCCGGACCGAGTGAGCCACCTGCCAGAGGTGATCGGCTACTCGGCGCCGGTGCCGGTGACGCTGGCGGAAGACGGCGAGGCGGTCGCGCCGAACCACATCTACGTCATCCCGGCCAATCGGATCCTGACGCTCAAGGGCGGCGCGATCCACCTGCGGCCGCCGAACCCGACCCAGCGCGAGCGCCACCCGATCGACATCTTCTTCGGCTCGCTGGCCGAGGATCTCGGCGATCAGGCGATCTGTGTGGTCATGTCCGGCGGCGGCAGCGACGGCGCGCTGGGCGTGAAGGCGATCAAGGAGGCCGGCGGCCTCACCGTGGCGCAGGGCAGCGACGGCTCGCGGCCGGCCTACTCCGAGATGCCCGACAGCGCCGTAGCGACCGGCTTCGTCGACATCGTCCTGCCGGCCGAGCAGATCGGGCCCAAACTGGTTGAATACGTCAACAGCCGGGTGTCGCTGGAGACGGCCCTGGAGGCGGAACGTCATTCGAACGAGCGCCAGGTGCTGCGCGAGGCGCAGGAGCGGATCTACGGCCTGCTGCGCCACCAGACCGGGCACGACTTCAGCGGCTACAAGCTGAAGACCTTCATGCGGCGGGTCGAGCGGCGCATGAAGGTGCTGCAGGTGACCGAGCTCGAGGCCTATGTCGAGCTGCTGCAGCAGGAGGAGGGGGAGGTCGCGAACCTCTTCCGCGACCTGCTGATCGGCGTAACCAGCTTCTTCCGCGACGAGGGCGCGTTCGAAGCGCTGGCGAACTTGGTCGTGCCGAAGCTGTTCGAGGGCAAGGGCGCCTCGGACACGCTACGCGTCTGGGTGCCCGGCTGCTCGACCGGCGAGGAGGCCTACTCGATCGCCATCCTGCTGCGCGAGCACATGGACACGCTGAAGGTGGTGCCGCGGGTGCAGGTGTTTGCGACGGACATCGACGAGGCGGCATTGGCGGTCGGGCGAAGCGGGCGCTATCCGGAGGCGATGATGAGCGGCGTCTCGCCGGAACGGCGGCAGCGGTTCTTCACCGGCGACGGCATCTTCACGCCGGTCAAGGAGATCCGCGACCTCTGCGTCTTCTCGGCGCACAGCCTGATCCGCGATCCGCCCTTCTCGCGCCTGGACATGATCTCCTGCCGCAACCTGTTGATCTACCTGGGTGGCGGGCTGCAGGACCAGGTCTTCCCGATCTTCCACTACGCGCTGCGGCCCGGCGGCTACCTGTTCCTCGGCAACTCGGAGAACATCAGCCACAATTCGCAGCTCTTCGCTCAGGTCGACAAGACGCAGCGCGTGTTCAAGCGCCGCGACGGCGCCGCCAGCTATCCCGGTGCAATGCTCGCGACGCCGACCGGCCCCATGCAGCGGCTGCGACCCGGGACGCGGGCGGTCGAATCAACCTCGCAGCTGTCGACGCGGCTGATCGAACGGCGGGTGCTGGAGCGGTTTGCGCCGCCGCATGTCGTGGTCGACGGCAACGGCGACGTGGTCAGCTTCTCCTCGCGCACCGGAAAGTTCCTGGAGGCCGCGGTCGGGGCGCCGAACCGACAGCTCGTTACAATGGCGCGGCGCAGCCTGCGGCTTGAACTGCGGGCTGCCCTGGCCGATGCGATGGAGACGCAGCGCTCCGCCACCAAGCCCGACGTGGAGGTGGAGTTCGAAGGCGGCGTCCAGCACATCCGGCTGACCGTCGAGCCGCTGCACGACATCGAAGCCGATCCGCTCTACCTGGTCGTCTTTCAGGATGCCGGTCCGCCGAAGGTGCAGGGAGACGACGAGAGCAAGCAGTCGGGCACCCTCGATCATTTGGATCCCGTGACGGCCTTGGAGCGGGAGCTGCGCAGCACCCGCGAGCGCCTACAGACGACCTTCGAGGAATACGAGACCTCGCTGGAGGAGCTGAAGTCGGCGAACGAGGAACTCCTCTCGGTGAACGAGGAGGTCCAGTCGACCAACGAGGAGATGGAGACCTCAAAGGAGGAGCTGCAGTCGCTCAACGAGGAACTGCACACGGTCAACCTGGAGCTGGAACAGAAGGTCGACGCGCTCGATACTGCCAACGCCGACCTGCGCAACCTGTTCGAGAGCACCCGGATCCCGACGATCTTCCTCGACCGCAACATGCTGATCCGCAGCTTCACGCCCGCGGTGACGGAGGTGTTCAGGCTGATCCCGTCCGACCGCGGCCGGCCGATCACCGACATCTCCAGCCGGCTCGACTACGAGCAGCTGCGCCGCGACATCCGCGAGGTGCTGGACACGGCGCAACCGGTCGAGCGCGAGGTGCGTCGTCTCGACGGCGATGCCCACTACCTCATGCGTATCCTGCCCTACCGGAAGGACGACAATGCCGTCGACGGCGTGCTCGTCACCTTCATGAACGTGACCAGCGTCGTTCAGGCGGAGGAGCAGCAGCGCCTTCTGGTGGCCGAGCTGAACCACCGCGTGAAGAATATGATGACGGTCATCTCGTCGCTCGCCTCGCAGACGCTGCGCCGGGCCGAGTCGCTGGAGGACTTCGATCAATCGTTCCAGGGGCGCCTGAACGCTCTGGCCGCCACCTACACCCTGGTGGCCGAGGTGCAGTGGTCGGCGGTGTCGCTCCGCGATCTGCTGATTGCCGAACTCGATCCCTACGACAGCGACCCGAAGCACATCCATTTCAACGGCCCCGGCGTCATGCTGGCGCCGCGAGCGGCTCTTTCGCTCGGGTTGGTCGTGCACGAACTCTGCACCAACGCCGTCAAGCACGGCAGCCTCTCCGTCGCCGGTGGCAGCGTTCACATCGAGTGGAGTGCGCCAGACGGCCCGAGCGGGACGCTCCTCATCGTATGGAGCGAGCGCGACGGCCCGCCGGCGACGCCGCCGGAGCGGCCCGGATTCGGCACGCAGCTGGTGAAGCGCAGCATCGGGTTCGAGCTCGACGGAGACGTCGACTATGCCTACGAGCCGCCCGGCCTCGTTGTCCGGATAACACTGCCGCTGACGAGTGATGTCATCTGGCTTCCTCTTGGGGACGAGGCGAAATGACGGGCAAGCGGATCCTCATCGTGGAAGACGAAGTGCTGATCGCGATCAGCCTCGAAGCGGCGCTGAGCGACGGTGGCCTGACGCCGGTGGGACCGTTCAGCCGCGTTGATAAGGCCGTCGCTGCCGCGGAGACCGAGGCGCTCGACGCCGCGGTGCTCGACGTAAATCTCGCGGGCGCCAAGGTCTTCCCCGTGGCCGATGCCCTCGCCGCGCGGGATATCCCCTTCCTCTTCCTCACCGGCTACGTCACGGGTCAGCTGCCGCGCGAATATCGCGGGACGACGATCCTGGCCAAGCCGTTCCAGGGGCGCCAGATCGTCGACTGCATTCTCAAGCTGCTAAGGTAACTAGAGCGGCTTCGAGCTGTGTATCTTTCTCGCGAAACGGCTGTGCCGCAGGCGGTAAATCGAGATCTTCAGTGCGTCAGGCGCAGCACCCGGCTCGCGTAGGATGGCCTTATCCGCTCCGCCGCAGCGATCTCGTCGATGGTCGCGTGCACGCCCGTCTCCAGCATGCGCCGCCAACGGTGCGCCGTTGACGTTGCGCCATGAACAGGCGCAGCATTCTCCAATGGAGCGGCAGTTAGGCAACGGTGTCGCCATGTCCTACGCAGCAGTCAGTGCGTTGGTCCCGGCCCGGCCCGAGCGTCTGGCGAGCAGGCAAACGACCAGCAAGACCAGCCATCCGGTAACCGCATCTGAAACAGGCAACCACGCCAACGACGAGGGGAGCCTCGCTCGGCCAGCGCCACGTTCCACCGGGAATCAGGCAGTGCTCGCCTCGCTCACTGAGCCTGCCGGAACGGTTAAAAGATCGCTCTCTCCCGGCCCGAGATCACCCCGTCCCTGCGCATGCGGCGGACGGTGTTCCTCGTGTAGTCCGGGGACGGCGCATTCGCATAGGCAGGCCGTGCAGGAGGTCTTCGCACATTCGGCGCGGCCATTGCCGTATTTGGAGAGGATCCAAAGTGCGTTCGGGGCGGAGCACGATCTCGGCGATGTTCAAGCTCAGCTCGGCCCTACCGCCGACTTCGCCGCAGAGACGCTGGAAGCGCAGGCCTTCACGTTCGGTCGCCACATTGTCTTCCGTGGATCGCCGAGCCTGCATCTGGCCGCGCACGAGGCTGCGCACGTCGTACAGCAACGTGCGGGCATCGAAAGTATCGGGAGCGAGGCCGCACAGGAGCGACATGCCGACGCGGTAGCGACCAGGGTTGTTCATGGTCGATCTGCCGTGGATCTGCTGCATGGTCCGAGGGCGGGCGCCGGCCCCGGGCACGGTGTGCTGCAATTCAAGAAGACGTCCGGCACAGATCAGCCGAAGGGCTTCGATCTTGACGAACTGGCCAAGTGGCCGGATCAGGCGCTACGGGCTTGGCCCATGCTCGACGGCACAGAGCGGATGCTGATCGTGCTGGCGATCGCGGCGCGGTACGGCACCGAGTTCGCCGGCACCTTCAAGGCGACGACGGAGCAGAAGAAGCGCGCCAAGTCTGTGAACTACTACTATGGACCGGGAATAGACTGGGTGACGCCACGGAAGCTGACCGGTCGCGGCTACCGTCTGGCACAACGTGACTCGGTGCATGAGTGGTGGGTGCACCCGAAGGGCGATGTGGTCACGCGCCGTTGGGACACGGACGCTGCCGGATCCGAGGGAGAGGATCAGCAGCCGGTCCAGGAGCGGGTTCCCGAGACGCCAGCTCCGACACCACAAGTTCAGCCTCCGGAGCCAATGCCGCCGTCCGCTGAGGTGTGTGTCGAAATCCAGACACTGACCGATGCCATTTGCGACAATGCAGGCCGGATCTGCCGGATCGCTGACGAACTCGGTGACGATGAAGCAGCGCAGGCGACCTGTGAACGGGCTCGACGAAGCTGTGAGGAAGCCGCGAAGCGCTCCGCCGCCTGCGGCCCCCCGCCGTCTCGTGAATAGCATGATGCTCCGACGCAGGAGCACGACATCAAACACACCGCGGCAGACGCATGACCTTCAAGCATCTGCGCGGGCCGCCTCGCCTATAGCCCCACGCTACTGGTTGATTTCGGGCTCCACGAGCTTCGCCAGCTTCCGCAGGCTTTCCTGCCAGCCGAGGTAGCAGGCCTCGGGCGGTATCAGATCCGGGATGCCCTCCTGGACGACGGTCATCTCCGTGCCGACCGACACGGCCTTCAACGTCACGGTCACCTTCATCTCGCCGGGCAGGTTGGCGTCGTCGAACCTGTCGGTGTAGATCAGCCGCTCGCCCGGCACGAGTTCCAGGTACTCGCCGCCGAAGGAATGGCTGTCGCCGGTGGTGAAGTTCCGGAACGACATTCTGTGCCGCCCGCCCACCCTGGCCTCCAGTTCGTGAACCGTGCAGGTGAAGCCGAACGGCGGAAGCCAGCTGGCAACAGCATCCGGTTCGAGAAACGCCCGATAGACCTTCTTCGGCTTGGCGGCGATGACGCGGTGGAGAAGCCGGTGCCGATCTGTACGGCCGAGGCGCCGAGCAGCAGTGCCGCGGCCACGCCGCGCGCGTCGGCGATGCCGCCCGTGGCGACTACCGGCACGGACACGGCGTCGACGATCGCCGGCAGAAGAGCGAACAGGCCGACCATTGCCGCCTCGGCCGAGGCCGCTTCAAAGGCACCGCGATGGCCCCCCACCTCCATCCCCTGGGCGACGATGACGTCGGCGCCGGCCCGTTCAGCCACGCGCGCTTCCTCCACCGTGGTGGCGGTGGCGAACCAGCGGATGCCGCGCGCCTTCATCGCCGCGATGAAGTCAGCCGGATAGACTCCCATGCCGCCTTCATGGTCAGCCAGCGTGACACCTTCCGCTCGAAGAGGTCGCCGAGGGTTGCCTCGAACGGCGGTCCGCCAGATGAAGCGGTCGCTACCGTCGGCTTCGACCAGGTGACGGTCAAGGTGCAGCGATGACCAGATGACGAGGCCTGGATACACGCGAGCCAGATGGATTTCGAGGCGGGGCGTCCGTTCGTGACTGAGACGGTTGCTCGCCTATCGGCTCGCACCGTCTATCGACCGAGGGAATGCAGCGCGCTCAAACGATCCGGTCTCGACGTTGCGGGCTGCTCGTTCAAATAGATCGCGAACCTTCGGGTTCCTATCCGGATAGGACGCACTGGGAGCCACGCTGGGAGCCGAACTGATCCGAGGTGACCCCACAGCCTACCCGACGCGCCTGGCGGCGCTGCTGAGCCGACTCCAGGCCGATATGAGAAGCCCTCGAACGCTGCGAAGCTGGAAGCGTCTTCAGGCTCCAGGATCGCCACCTGGTCTTCGACCGAGGGGCGCGGCTGCGCCCATTTCGGAACGAGATCCCCGCGCAAGCGGACCATCGCGGAAGCTCGGGAGCAGCCGCGCAGCGGGTGCGAGCGAGCGACGCGATGACCGATTTCGACGGTGCCGGCGGGCGCGGCGCAGCCGCGGCTGCCGAAGCCGTGGACGGTACCAGATACGAAGGACCGAACCGACTGGCGACAACCCGGTTTTGACGCGGAACTGGTCCCGTCTTCGGGCCAGCGGCTGGAAGGATTTCAATGCTCGTAGTATCCGAAGGATACTATGGGTTTTGGGGTGCTTTTAGTCGTTGGCTATGAATGAGTAATTACTATGGCTTTTGGGGTGCTTGCCGATAGTCCCGCATAGGGGCCTGACTTTGCCATAGCTAACGCCCGCACACGATAAAAGGCGCATTCGCGCGGCAGATGATGAGCTTTTCCCGACTTTTTCTATTTCGACTCATCCCGCGCGTTATTGTAACTATGAACATGCACCGCATTCAGGGCAAAGAAAATGATAGACCTCTCCGCGGCTGAGCGGGGAAAGCTCGTCGCACGTATTCACCGTCGATCGATCATCCGAGGAGAGCACTTGATTTACCCACCATCGAACATCGTTCTTCAACGCGATAACATTCGTTACAAATTTCAAGCGCGCCGGATCCTCTTTGAAGACCGCCACGGACCGCTCCCTGCCGGGTTCAATCTCCGTAAGATCTGCGACGAGCCGGATTGCGTTTCGTGCTGCCGGCCGATCGACGCAGACCGGCAGTGGGTGAACCGGTGGGTGGAACGGTACCATCCGATCGATCACCGGACGAAACGCTGGCGGCCCCGCATGCTCGCCAGGTTCCAGCGCGAGTTTCGCGATCATCTGATCGGTCAAATCCCCGATCGGCTCAGCCCCATCGACCGCATACGTACACTCCTGGCGATTGATGAGAAGGTCGAAAACTACTTCCGCGCGCCTCGCGGCAACATCAACGAGGGTGAGGGAAAATCATACTCCCAAGGCCCGCAATCCCCGCCGGCTGAGGCCGACCGCGGTTCCGACCAGGCAGGATCCTGATGATCCTGATCAGGGTTGCCGATTGCGGTGTCGTGACGCCGGCGAATATGTCTCTCGCCGCTTCCCGGCTTGTCGCGCGAGCGATCACAGGTGACTGCGGCCCCGACCTCACCAACCCTTTGGAGGTGGTGAGACAAGCGTGGACGGACGCGTACGGATGCGCTCCGATCCAGTTCAATCTCGAAGAGGCGACCTTCGAGTTCGAAAGCAGGGCGGAGGCGCTGATATTTCAGCTTCGGCATGCGGGCATGATCGAGCCACCACCGGAGCCGGTCGCCTCTTTCTGCATTGATGCCCGCTATTTGACCATCCTACCAACGCCGCAGGCTCGACATGGTACCGGATCTGCAAGCTTGGCACTTCGTCCACCGAGGCTTCTTCGCCATCACCGCGGCCGGCGAAGTTGACCACGATCAACTTCCTCGAGGAGCTCGGCCTCCTCGTCTTCAGGGCACGGTCGCTCGATCTCCAGCGTCTCGCTCCTACGTCCGCGGAAGTCTGTCCAGATGGACTTCAAAGCTTGAGAGGGCTCTCTGCGCGACCGGCTGCGATGCGACGATGCGCCCTTCCCAGGTCGGTTTTATCCCCCTCCCCCGGAGCATCAGCAGGGCAGAGCAGTCGTTGAAATCGAGGTCGGACAGATCTCTCGCGCATAAATATCGGAACAACATGAAGGAGAAGCCATGAAGCGAGCAGACCTGGTGCCCGAGCGCCCGCATACCAAGAGTAGCATCACCATTGACCTCGGCAATGACCTGCACGATCG
>NZ_JBEPTK010000027.1 GCF_040549485.1 Constrictibacter sp. MBR-5 | reverse complement strand
CCATGCCGGCCTCCCTCACCAGCAAGGATCGTGAATCAGAAAACCACGCTCATGGGAATCCCCCACGATTCACATCGACCGGAAACCGCTCTAGAGCTTCGTACAGCGTGGCGGCACCTTTGGCGCTACGCGCCCCAGCCGCGATCGTCGGTTTGCTTTCAGGCGGGCAACTTCTGGCCGCCCATGGCCCTTCCCTGCCCCACTTGGCCGCCACATAGGCGTTGACGAGGACCTCCGGCCTCACCCCACCCTCAGCTTGCTGCAGAGCAGGGAGAGGGTGGGGGAGGGGGAACGCCTCCCACCGGAAAGAAAGGCTTGTTCGGCCTCTGGGCCGAACGCCGTTTAGGCCGGTGCGCCGAAGGCGCATCGGACCGGCCGGGTTATCGGCCGTTAGGCCGATGCCGTTTTGCTTTGCGGGAGCGATTGCGGGCGGCTGTCCCCAGGTGGGCGTCTCTTTCTTTGTCTCTTTCTAAGTCTCTAAGAGTCTCTAGAGGCCTCTAAGTGATTGATATTACCCAGGTAATTGACGATGAGGATGAGCACGATTCCCGTTAGGATGAGTGAGTCTCCCGTTAGGATGAGTGAGTCTCCCGTTAGGATGAGCAGCTCTCCGGCAGGGCCTGGAGTTATCCCCTCGACATCCACAGGCGGTAAGGATGAGCGCGGTTCCCGCCGATAGTGTGACCGTTCAGTCAGTTAGTGGCTCCAGGCGATGCTGGGTCGTCCTTATTGCGTTTAAGGGAGACCCCCTGCCCTCCTCTTGAGGTGCTAAGCCACTGGAATCGCGCGTATTGCGAAATTCGTTGCGGACAAGCTGACGAAAAGGCTGGACAGGTTGCACGCCGTAGGATGAGTGTGGTTCCCGCGAAGGATGAGCGCAATTCCCGTTGAGACATCCTCGGCAGGCAGGGCTTCGGCTGGGATTGCGAAATGAGGCGCCGGGAAGGATGAGCAGCGTTCCGAGCAAAATCTTCTGCAATCAGCGGCTTAGCCCCTACTGATGCCGAAGAGTCCCATCGGGGGTCGCACATTAGGACAAGGGAAGGATGAGCGCCTTTCCAGCGACAATTCAAATGAATCAGTCATTTAGGGGGATTGTGGACGACGTGCAGACACGGCCTTTAAGCGAACGGGAGCGCCAGCGTCTTGAGCGATTCAAGAACAAGCGCGGCCGCAAGCGCCCGTCGAAGATCCCGGCGCGCCTGGCGCGCACCTCGGCGTTTGCTCCCAAGCGCGCGCGACTGATCACCGACAGCAATTTTGAGCGGCTGTACGTCGTGCCCGGCCATTCCGTGATCAAAGTTTCCGGCCGCGAGCTGGGCACCCAGCACCGGGATGCGATCTATGCCCTGTTCCGGCTTCCCAACAAGATCCAGCGCCTGCGCCCTGCCCTCCCCGGCCGCAGTGGACAGCCGGTCGGCTATGTCTACGAGACCCACACGACTTGGCGTGAGCTGCTGCAGGCGATGGGGCGAACGACCCATACCAATAATGTGATGACCCTGACGGGGGTATTCGAAGATATCAAGAAAGTCGCCTTCACGATCTTCGAAGGAAATCAGGCTGATATTGTCGATGCCTACCGCCGCAACGACAGCGCCCTCCTGTCGAAAGCTACTGAAGGGGGCGGTATTACTTCACTACTCGACACCATCGAATGGGAAGGGCTGACGCTGGATAGCCGGGTTGTCATCACCTATGGCGACTGGTCTGCGGCGATGATTTCCCGTGCCAAGCTGGTCAGCTTGAACGCGGATGTGCAATTCCGACTCAACTCGGATTATGCGAAGACGTTTTGGCCTTACATCGACAGCATGAACAATCATTACTATGTAGACGAAGAGATACTTGCTGCCTTATCCGGCCGTGAATTGTGGGGCGAATACGAAGACAAGCTGACCCGCAGCCAGTTCCGGCGGGAGACCAAAAAGGCTTTTGAGGATATGATCCGGGCGGGCGGCCTCAAGGATTACCGGGTTGAAGAGACCGGCCCCGGTCGCCGCAAGTCGCGACGGTACTACTATACGATGGCGACCGGTCAACTCGAACTGGGGTTGTGAGGCAGCGGCTGAGCATCAGTGCTATCCGATAGCTACTAGTAGATGTTGGGTACCCGATAGCTATCCGATACCAATCGGTAGCCATCGAGCCCTCGACTGTTGCGGAACCGCTACAAGTGTCCGCAAAACCATGCGATAGCTGGTAGCTACCGAGTATCTTCTGGCTATCTGGTCGCTACCGGATAGCTTTTGGACGAGGAGGATCAGCCATGCCAGTTATCGCAATATCGAGCCCCAAGGGCGGAGCGGGGAAAACCACGGCAGCAACGCTGCTCGCGAGCGAGCTGGCTGCACGAGGCACTACCGTCACGGTGATCGATGCCGATCCCAACAAGAACGTGGTGGATTGGGCGAAGCTCGGCGGCCTGCCCGAAACGCTGGAAGTGACCGGCGACGTCGACGAGGAATCCATCACCGACCGTATTGAGGCGGCGGCGCAGGCCAGCGCCTTCGTCATCATCGACTTGGAGGGCACGGCCAGCCTGATGGTGAGCTACGCGATCGCGATGGCGGACTTGGTGATCATCCCGGTCCAGGGCTCTCAGCTCGACGCTAAACAGGCGGCCCGGCAGATCAAGCTCATTCGTTCGCAGGAGCGGGTGACACGGCGGAAGATCCCGTTTGCGGTACTGGTCACCCGCACCAATCCAGCGATCATGCCGAAGACCTTGCGCCACATCGAAGCCAGCTTTGCCGAGCACGGGGTGCCGGTGTTCGGGGTGCGGCTCTTCGACCGGGAGGCGTATCGTGCCCTGTTTTCCTTTGGCGGCACGCTGGAAGGGCTGGGGGACAAAGGGGTGAGCAATCTAGCGGCCGCCATTACCAATGCCCGGGCCTATGTCGCGGAGGTGCTGCGCACCCTGCGGGCCTCGGGCACTGCGACGAAAGCCGATGCCGCAAGCGAGGTGGCGTAATGGCCGCCAACCGCATCGATCCGTTCGGTGACGATCTGGATGTGAGCGACTTTGCACCCCGGCCGACAAAGGCGCCGGCGGTTCCGAAAGCCGCCATCCGCACCGTATCGGAGGAAAACCGGTTCCCGAGCCGCGCAGCAACGGCTCCGGCCAAGCCTCTGCGCGAGCAGCGCCGGTATCGCACGGGCCGCAATGTCCAGCTCAATACCAAGGTAACGCAGGCCACCTTCGATCACGCGCATCACCTGTGCGAACAGACGGGTATGGTGCTGGGGGAGCTGCTTGAGCGGGCCTTTGCCGCACTTGAGCGCGAACTCGGGGAAGAAGCGAAGCCGCCCCGCCCGTAGGCGGGACGGCGGCGAGATGGTGCGCCTGTCGTCCTTCAGCAGCGGATTGTGAAGCACGCGCCGCTAATAAATTGAATTATAACTAGAATATACGAACAAACGATTGTATGCGCGCACGTTCCGGATTCTCGCTCGTCGAGCTGTCGATCGTCCTGGTGATCCTGGGACTGCTCACCGGCGGCATCCTCTCCGGCCAGGCGCCTCACGGCTCATGATGATCCGCAGATGATTCATCAAACGCTCGCGCCAAGAGCAATTAATTCAGCCTTATCAGCCGGTTAGTGTCCTCTTCAAGGTCGGGCCGGGGAGTCGGTGCATCAGCTGAACCAGAGTCAGCATCAATTTCGATATTTTCTAGCTAAATCAGTCACTTATTGGGTGGTTTGGATCTGACGGCCGGCCATGACTCAGCGACCGCGGGCTTGATGATTCAGTCTTTGCAGGCAGCAGCAAGCCCCAGGGGTGTGCGGCAGCGTCAGAAGGTTCGTACGGAGCGTCTGTTGGCGAGCGAGGGTCACGCGGCACGATGAACGTCAGCCGTTCCGCGGATCGAGCTCATTGGGCCTAGGAGGTCAATGATAGAGACAGTGGGGCGCGAGGACGGAATGAACTTCCGCCGATAGTCGCAGGGAGAGGACATAGAGAGAGAAACGAGACGGACGCTGCGAGGGGTTGTATCGGGCCTCGTTCCTCTCTCTTAGAAAGGGGAGCCTGAGGCCCCGGTCGCTGTCGATGCGACCGTCGCCGTCATCGCCCATGGCCAAGTTATGGTACATGCGGGCCGCTCCCAGGCACGAGAGCCTCAGAGCACGCCGGCAACGCTTCCTTCCCGGGCACCGTTGCCGACGCCCCCCTCGACGAAGCGCATGCAGCGGTCATTCGGGCGGCTTGCGACGCGCGCCTGGGCATCGTGCAGCCGCCCGAGCCGACCGTCGACAGCGAAGCCGAGATGCGTACGTTCCTGGAGCGCGTTGTCGTCGCGATCGGAGCGCTGGAGAAGGGCAATCCGCGCGACTGGCTCAATGACGGCCGGCCGGACGCGACGCAGCTCTCAAGGCTCTGGGGGGCGACTGTGAGTGCATCTGTGCGCGATGCGGCCTGGACGATCGCGCAGCAGCGCGCCGAGACGCCCAAGAGCGTCCTGAGCCGGGTGCTGAAGAAGAAGGGCGCCCGCTTCCTGCGCCAGGTCTGCGAGAGTCGGCAGTGGTCGACGGCGCGCAGCGGAGAGGATCTCGTGAGGATCGTCGCCGAGCGCGTGACGTTCGACGAGGCGAAGGCGCTGGAGGCCTGATATGCCATTGACCGCGGCGGCGCAAGCTCGCCGTGCTGAACGTGGCGGAGCGGCTCGACGATCTCCGGGTCCCGCCGGGCAACCGGCTGGAGGCGCTGCGCGGAGACCGCGCCGGCCAGCACTCCATCCGGGGCGCATCGTCTTCGTCTGGCACGACGACGGTCCGCACGCGGTCGAGATCGTGGACTATCACTGACACGCAGGCACTGACGCGGCAGGCACGAAGGAGACAGGTCATGGCCACCCGACACCCGATCCAGCGCGCCGACCTCGATGCCGGCCGCATCGACCTCGACGACATCGACCGCGGCGAGCGCCTGTCCCCCGTCCATCCGGGCGAGGTGCTGCGGCACGAGTTCCTGGAGCCGCTGGGGCTGACGGCGCATGCGCTGGCGCTGGCACCGCGCGTGCCGGCGAACCGCATCACCGCCATTCTGGCCGGGCGGCGCGCCGTCACGGCGGAGACGGCACTGCGCTTCGCGCGGCATTTCGGGACCAGCCCCGGCTTCTGGCTCGACCTGCAGAAGAACTACGAGCTGGAAGTGGCCGAGCGGGCCGAGGGCGCGCGCATCCGCGCCGAGGTGGCGCCGCGGCCGGCCACGTGACAGGCTGCAACGAAAGCGTGCAGGGGTGTGCAATTGGCCGTTGGCCTGATCGGCGCGTCGGCGTCGGGTTGTCCATTCCGTCACCACTCTGAGTGACCCCTGGAAGCCGGAACTGCGCAAGCGGCGCCAGAGCTCGGCACCTTTACGACAACCGCCGATCCACAGCTCGTCGAGCAGTGGCAGCTGGCGCTCCAGCGAGCTCTGGCGTGCGCGCCGCCCGGCACGACCTCCGTTACCGTCAACCCAGCCGGGATGAGCGATCCGATACGCATGCCTGGAGCCATGATGCTGATCCCCTTGGTGAACCAGCACCACTCACCCACCAAATTGCATCGAAAATGAGTCAGAGTGAACCGCGCCGGGTTTGCCGGAGGCTGGTTGGTTTGAGTCCTACGCGGCCAAGCGTGTGTTCTCCAGCTCGGCGTAGAAGGCGGCTTCGGCCTCGGCCGGCGGCACGAAGCCGATGGCCTCGAGCAGGCGCCGGTGGTTGAGCCAGTCGACCCACTCGAGGGTGGCGAACTCGACCGCTTCCAGCGACCGCCACGGGCCGAGCCTGCGGATGACCTCGGTCTTGAAGAGGCCGATCACGGTCTCGGCCAAGGCGTTGTCGTAGCTGTCGCCGACGCTGCCGACCGATGGTGCTATGCCGGCCTCGGCCAGGCGCTCGGTGTAGGTGATCGAGACGTATTGGACGCCGCGATCGCTGTGGTGGACCAGCCCGCCTTCCACCGGCCGGCGGGCGTGCAGCGCCTGCTCCAGGGCGTCGAGAACGAAGCTCGCCGTGGCCGTCCGTGACACCCGCCAGCCAGAGCCTGTCCTCGAGCCGGCGAAGCCGGACCCGGGGGATGCGCCGGGCGAAGGCATCGACCACGAAGGCGACGTGGACGAAGCCCGTCCAAGTCGCAACGTACGTGAAGTCGGCCACCCAAAGGACATTCGGCCTGAGCGCCTTGAAGTCGCGGTTCACGCGGTCGAGCGGGCACGGTGCCGCCGTGTCGCTCACCGTCGTGCGGATCGCCTTGCCCCGAACGACACCGCGAAGGCCCATCGCGCGCATCTGCCGCGCCACCGTGCAGCGGGCGACCTCGATCCCCTCGCGCCGCAGCTGCCGCCAGACTTTCCGCACGCCGTAGACCTGGAAGTTCTCGTCCCAGACCCGCCGGATGTGGCCGGTCAGCTCGGCGTCCCGCTTGGCACGGGCTGGCAGCTTCGACGGATCACGCCGACGGGCAACATGCTCGTAGTACGTCGACGGGGCGATCGGCAGCAGCCGGCAGATCGGCTCGACCCCATGGACGTCGCGATGATTGTCGACAAACGCGATCATGGCTTCGATCGGCGGTCGAGCTCCGCCATCGCAAAATACGCCGAAGCTTTCCGCAGGATCTCGTTCGCCTGCCGCAGCTCGCGAACCTCTCGCTCCAAGGCTTTGATGCGCTCCCGGTCCTCGCTCGTCGGCCCGGCGCGCACGCCCTGGTCACGCTCGGCCTGGCGAACCCAGCCCCGCAGCGTCTCCGCCGTGCACCCGATCTTCGACGCGATCGAGCTGATCGCCGCCCACTCCGAGACGTGCTCGCCCCGATGCTCGAACACCATCCGCACGGCCCGCGCCCGCAACTCCAGTGAATACCTCGTCTCCCTGCTCATCGCTCCATCCTCTCAAGGTCTGGAGCCTCCGGCAAACCCGGCGCGGTTCATCGGTTGCCGCCCCGAACCATTCGGAGATGTCGCCCTGTTCGTCGAGCGCCGGGATGGCGCGGGACGAGATCCAACCGATGGTGCCATCGGCTCGCCTCAGACGATGTTCCAGTTCAAAGGGGTTCTTCGACCGAATGGCAGCGTTTATCGCGCCGCTCACGCGAGACTGATCCTCCGGCAGGATGTATCTGGCCTGCCAGTTCGGGTTGGGCTGCGGGGAGTTGGCGAGGAAGCCGCGGCCGATCAGTGCCCGCATTTCGCCCCAGTCCGGCGTCATCCTGTAGACGACATCGGACGTGGCAGCTACGAGCGCGCGGAAGCGTTCTTCGCTCTTCCAGTGCGCGGCGTCTGCCCGGACGCGGTCGCGTATGGTCAAAACTGATCGAGCGTGTCGCGAAGGCCCTCCATCTCGAATCGCTTCTACTCCCGCGCACGTTGCGCCGATACGCAAGGGGCGCCGACGAGCGTGCAGTCGTCGACTAGCGGTGCCACCATGCACGCGGCAATATCCGACATGGCCGGCGCTGGATCGGCCCCTTTGACGATTAGAGGCGACATCTGCAGGTCGGAGACGACCTAGCATTCGCCTCGGCGAAGCGTCTCCGTTGGCCAACCGAACTCCGCAATCCGATGCTCTCCAACGAGTGAGGACGCCCCTTGCCGGGGTGGTCCTCCTCCAACCTTGCAGTGCCGGCCCCGTCATCGACTTCCGCGAAGCCCCTTGGCCAGTTGGTCGTGGACGAAGTCGATGGACCAGCGCACATTCGAGGCGGTCAGAGCAGCGGTGCCAAGGCCCGCGCCCAGAAGCTGGTTTACGGGGCCGAATGCGGGTAGAAGGCGAAGCACCTGTCAGGCTGGCGACATCTGTCACAGATGTTGCATCAAGTAGGGGCTGGCGCTTGAGGACGGACTCGTGCACTTTCCCCGCCCGAGGGGCATACCCCTTTCGGAGATGTCGAGAATCCCATGTCGACGTGATCAACGGCCTCAGCGGCGCCCGCGCGGCCGTCTCCTGATCTGACAAAGCGGCGGAAACCGTCCCTCCGCTCAGGTCCGCGTGCCGCTCATGCAGAGTCTTGCGTCCGCCCTGGACGTCGTTCCCGTGGTCGGTAAGAGCATCGGCGAGTGAGAGTATAGAGAGACGTATGACGCGCGTTCTTGTCACCGGGACGGCAGGCTTTATCGGATTTCACCTGTCTCGACTCCTTTTGTCCGAGGGATTCCAGATCTCCGGCTACGATGGGATGACCGATTACTATGACGTGACGCTGAAGCAGCGGCGCCACGCCACGCTGCTGCAGAACCCGGGTTTCCGCCGTACCGAGGCGATGCTCGAGGACCGGAAATCGCTGGAAACGGCCGTGGCCGACTTTGCGCCCGACGTCATCGTGCACTTGGCTGCCCAGGCGGGCGTGCGGTACAGCCTGGAGAATCCCCGCGCCTATATCGACTCCAACATCGTCGGAACCCTGAACGTCATGGAGGCCGCACGGGCGGTAGGCGTCAGACATTTGCTGATGGCCTCGACCAGTTCGGTCTACGGGGCCAACGAAGAGATGCCTTTCGACGAGCGTCAGAAGGCCGATACGCAGCTGACCATCTACGCGGCCACCAAGAAGGCCAACGAGTCGATGGGCCATGCCTGGGCGCACGTCTATGGGGTTCCGGTCACCATGTTCCGCTTCTTCACGGTCTATGGTCCCTGGGGAAGGCCGGACATGGCATTGTTCAAGTTCACAAAAGGGATACTGGAAGGCACGCCGATCGATATCTACAACCGTGGAGAAATGTGGCGGGACTTCACGTATGTGGAGGACTTGGTGCGCGGCATCCGCGGGCTGATCGATGCGGTTCCCGGCGGCAGCGACACGGCGGTTGCCGGTGACAGCCTGTCGCCCGCGGCGCCGTTCCGGGTCGTCAACATCGGCAACTCGGAAAAGGTGCGGCTTCTGGACTTCGTCGAAGCCATCGAACAGGAACTCGGGCGCAAGGCGATCCGCAACTACATGCCGATGCAAACGGGCGATGTACCCGCGACGTGGGCGGATGCATCACTGCTGGAGCGGCTGACCGGCTATCGGCCCCAGACCCCGGTGCGCGAGGGGGTTGCCCGGTTCGTTCGCTGGTATCGCGACTACTACCACGTTTGAGGATTTCATGTTCGATCTTACGCTTGAGAACGCGCGTATCGCGGTGATCGGGCTGGGGTATGTCGGTCTGCCGTTGGCGGTGGAGTTCGGCAAGTCCCGGAGCGTCGTCGGCTATGACATCAACGAGGCCCGTATCGCCGCCTTGGCGGCGGGCCGCGACTCGACACTCGAAGTCGCGCAAGAGGAACTCGGGCAGGCAGTGCATCTTCGCTTCACCAGCGAACACCGTGCACTCGGCGACTGCAACACCTTCATCGTCACCGTTCCGACGCCGATCGATCGTCACAAGCGGCCGGACCTGACGCCGCTGATCAAGGCCTCCGAGGCGATCGGCCGGGTTTTGAAGCGCGGCGACATTGTGATCTACGAGTCTACCGTCTACCCCGGCGCCACAGAGGAGGACTGCGTGCCGGTCCTCGAGCATTGTTCGGGCCTGCGCTTCAACGAGGACTTCTTCGCCGGCTACAGCCCGGAGCGGATCAATCCGGGCGACAAGCTTCACCGGCTCCCCACGATCACGAAGGTGACGTCGGGCTCGACCCCGCGGGCGGCCGATTTCGTCGATGCGCTCTATGCTTCCATCATCACCGCCGGGACTCACAAGGCGCCGTCCATTCGCGTGGCCGAGGCCGCAAAGGTGATCGAGAACACCCAGCGCGACCTGAACATCGCCCTCATCAACGAGTTGGCGGTGATCTTCAATCGCATGGGGATAGATACCGAAGCGGTCCTGCAGGCTGCGGGCACGAAGTGGAACTTTCTGCCGTTTCGCCCCGGCCTCGTCGGCGGGCACTGCATCGGCGTCGACCCCTATTACCTGACGCATAAGGCGGAGGCGATCGGCTACCACCCCCAGATTATACTGGCCGGGCGGCGGCTGAACGACGGGATGGGAGCCTATGTGGCCGGACAACTCGTCAAGGAGATGCTCAGGCGGCGCATTCATGTGAACGGGGCGCGGGTTCTCGTGATGGGCTTGGCCTTCAAGGAGAATTGCCCCGACCTGCGTAACACGCGCGTCGTCGACATCGTGTCCGAATTGCAGGAGTTCGGGATCGGCGTGGACGTCTACGACCCGTGGGTCGACGCGGAGGAGGCCGGGCACGAGTACGGTATCGCCCCCGTTGCTTCGCCCGAGGTTGGTGTCTATGACGGCATCGTGCTGGCGGTTGCGCACGACGCATTCCGCGAGATCGGTGCGACAGGACTGCGCAGCTTCGGCCGTGAAGGTCATGTGCTCTACGATCTTAAATATCTCCTGCCGGCAGGTGACAGCGATGTGCGGCTGTGACGCATCGCAGCAAAGCGCTATAATCATTAATTTCAATGCTTAACATTGTATTATTACTGCTGGTTGTCGCCGCCGCTGCATTATCATTCGCGCGGTTTGGATGGAATTCGTTTCTGTCACTCGGCGCACTAGGGACGGCGATATACTCTATTCCAGCGATTATTGGATACTACTCGCCGGTGCACATATCATACGGCGCCCCTGGAGTGTTCCAGTCGGCAACCAGCGCTTCGATTTCAATATATATACTAGTATGGATGATGTTCATTTTTCTGTTGATGATTTTTCCAAGAATCCCGGTAGATAAGCCAGCTGGCGCACAGGTAAAACTAGGTCAGTTATGGGCCGCGAGCGTGATCGCCGTAGCTGGCTTTTTTTACCTCGTAATATCCTGGGGCCCGCTGTTCTTCTTGGAGCCTCGCGGGGCGGTCGAGGAGGGAGCAGTGGTAACGCTGTGGAGATGGTCATTATTATTTGGTCTGCTGGCGTCGGTGGCAGTGCGATCCACAGGGCATCTGGCAGTTCATACAATACTACTCGTTGTATACTTCTTGATGGGTGACCGAACTATTCCTGCAATTGCTGTCGGTGCGGTCTTAATATTCTATTCACTGAACCAAGAAAAGATAAAGCCTGTACCATCATTCTCAACCGTTCTGTTAGTTGGTTTATCTTTTGTGTTTTTATTATATGGAAAATTGGTTTACTTGGCGGTCAAGTTATCAGATATTGACATAATATTGCGACTGGCCGATCGCAACTTCATTGCGGCACAACTGTCGTCGTTTGAGCCAATGGTCACGTATAATTTCCTTGAATATATTATTGCGCATGATGTTGTCCTCCCCGTCGACGAGTTTTTTCTCGCAATATTCGGAAATGTACTGCTGGTGCCCAGTGCGTTCGGCGTTGAAACGAGCTTTTTCAACAAACATCTGACAGCCATGATGCCTTATAGAATTAGCTTCGGCCTCGCTGGAAGCTATTATGCTAGCGGGTTTGCATTCATGGGTATACTAGGAGTGATGATCCTGGCAGTAATTTTTCTGGGAGGCTTATACGTAATGAACAGATGCGCCGCCACACAGAAAGGACTTGTGCGGATAACTCTGGTAATTCTAGGGTCTACCTTCGCCGTTTACGCCCATCGGAATGGTCTTGATAATCTTTTGTCCTTCGCGCGCCAAATCTTCATAATGGGCGTTTTTTTGAATAGCGTGGCCTCTATTGTCCGCCTGTTAAAGTTTAAGGGCAAAAGATATCCCGCGTAGCCGTAACATTACAGCATTGATGGGAACCTGCAATGTTGCGTTTAGTGGAAATATTTGCGGCACGAGTAGCTCCAGGAATCATAAATATTGTCTCGCTGCTAGCTGTAGCCGATTTTCTATTGGTCGGACAGTACGGGCAGTTCAGCTTAGTACTCGCTAGTTGCGCAGCCGTGGCTGCACTCTCAACCGGGCCAATCTTCCACGCCATTGTACCGCTGTACGCAGAATTCTCGATGAAAGGAGCCGGAAACCGATATGACTCTCAGATATTTGGCGCTCTGTTCGTTGCTGTTGGCTCATTTTCAACCTTAGGCATGGGGTTGGTCAGCTTCGGGCTAATCGAATTGCCATGGTTATTGCTTTATAGCTCCCTCGCGCTCTTTACAGCTTCCCAGCCGATCCTCCGTGCTCGGCTGCAGTTTTGGCGCTACGGGATGGCAGGGTTAACGCAGGCGCTGATCACCCTCACCCTTGTCCTCTGGGAGGTTTCGGCCAGTCCCAGCGTGCCCACCGGAATTTGGGCGTACGTGTTCGGCTACTTCGCGGGGTTCGTAGTGGGATGGCTCCTATGCGGGGCGCCAGTTCCACGCTGGCCGGACCGTGCGATGCTACGGAGCAGTGCTGGTGTCGGTATCTCATTTACGGTTTCAAGTTTCTCCGAAACCGCTTTGATTCTCGGCGTTCGATATTCGATCATGCTGTTCGGCAATCCTCAGCTGCTAGGGTTGTTTTCTTTGTGTGTTGATCTTGCCCAGAGAACTGTTGGAGTTGTTATCAATGTAGCGAGCTTCGCCGTTGTGCCGCGCGCATATAAGAGTGCGGCGCAGGGCAATTCGTCAGAATTTCGCGCATCACTATTGCGAGGCGCCGCGGTATCAGGCGGATTAGCCGCGGTGCTTTTTGGCGCTTTAGCAGTACTCGACCGGACGGGGGTCGTATTAATGAATTCCAGAGGTGTTTTTTCCGGAGTTGCGTTCGCTGCTGTTTCGTTTGCAGTCGTAATAGACCGGTTAAAGAAAATGGTGCTTGATCCCCTACTCGTTCATTCGGGTCGAGCATCGTCCATACCTATCTGCTACATGATAGTGGCTCCGTTATCGATAATATCGGTAGCTGCTTCTCTTCGTCTCGGGCACGAGATGCCAATTCTGGCAATTTATCCCGCAACCTATCTGGGTGCTGCAGCTCTTTCGCTGGTCGCCTATCTCAGGGCACCGCGCAAGACATGAATGGACACCGATTGAGTATTACTCATGTTATAACCGGCCTCAATGTCGGTGGAGCCGAGCGAGCGTTATACGCCCTGCTTACCGGCGGATTGGAGGGTGATTTCCGCAATCGTATTGTATCATTGATGGGTGAGGGGCATTATGGCGCGTTGCTGCGGGAGGCAGGCATTCCCGTCGTCTGTTTAAATCTGCCACCTGGGCGGTTGAGCTTGACAAGTATCCTCCGACTCCGATCGATTATATCCGCAGAAAAGCCTAATATCGTGCAAGGCTGGATGTACCATGGCAACCTCTTCGGCTCCCTCGCGCGGTTCGCGGCCGACTCACCTATGCGCCTCTGCTGGAATGTGCGAACGTCTCTCGAAGCCCCAGGCGACATGTCGTGGAGCACGCGGTTTGCCCTGTACATGGGGCGGTTCTGGTCGTCGCGTCCGGACCGCATCATCTACAACAGCGCCCGATCGCGTACTCAGCACGAAGTATTCGGATTTCGTAGCGAAAATTCCATCGTACTCCCGAATGCAATCGACACCTTGAGATGGAGGCCGTCTGTCTCAAAGAGGTCGGAGGTCCGGCGCAAACTAGGTTATAGCGACGACTCGCGGCTCCTTGGGTTTGTCGGCCGCAATCACAGTGCGAAAGATCCCCTGAACTTCTTCCTTGCGTGTCGTCGAGTCCTTGCGGCGTATCCCGGCGTGCACGTCGTATTGGTCGGCCGAGATTTAGACAATGCGGTTCCGACTGATCTGCCGAGGGACCGTGTTCGGCTTCTCGGAGAACGAAGCGACGTTCCGGATCTTATGCCGGCGTTTGATCTACTGTGCTTGAGCTCCAAGGCCGAAGGGTTCCCAAATGTGTTGGGTGAAGCGATGGCTTGTGGCTTACCGTGCGTCACGACTGATGTAGGCGATGCCGCTGAAATCGTTGGCGATACTGGTTGGACTGCACCGCCGCGCGACAGCGTGGCCCTTGCGGAAAAGCTTTTGACTGCTCTTGCCTTACCCAAAGAGGACCTGTATCGCCGCGGAGAAGCTGCGCGTAGGCGCATTGAATGTCGGTACTCGGTGGGGTCTGTCGTGGATCGCTATGCTGCGCTCTACCACGCGGTAGCAGTGGGCGAGCAAAGTGATCGCTGGCCCGATTAACAATACTGTAAGCAGGGATAGAATTTATGTCAGAAGTGCAAACCGCAGATCGCGCAAGGAAGCGAGAGGATTTTGCCAACGCCATTACGAAGTTGGGCGGTAACGGGCAACATTGGCTAAGGTATTATGACTATGTTTTTGCGGATGTAGATTTTTCGGGCTCAACGGTGCTGGATATCGGCGGGGGTACCGGATATGCTAGTTATTTTGCGGCGGCCGGCGGTGCAAAGCGTGTGATTTGCCTTGAGCCGGAAGTCGATGGCAGCCGGAGCACGATGGTCAAGTCGGCTAACTCCATGGGGTCGATATTCGATACGCATCGGATTGTTGAAATTGTTCCTCGCTTATTGCAAGATTACAGTACGGATATCCAATTCGACGTGGTTATTATCCATAATACGATAAATCATTTTGACGAAGATGCATGTCGTACTCTTTCAAAAGATATAAATTCGCAGCGCCGTTATGCCGCGTTCTTTGATATGGTTAGCGCGCTTATAACGGACGGTGGATTTTTGGTTGTTGCCGATTGTTCAAACAGGAATTTCTTTGGAGATATTGGGGTGCGCAATCCCGTTGCGCCCACGATAGATTGGCCGGTTCACCAACCACCTGAGGTATGGGCGCGTTTGCTGAGTCAGCACGGATTTACGTCGCCCCGTATTAAGTGGACATCGGATCGCCGGCTGGGATTGCTGGGTCGGCTTTTATTCCGGAATCGAACCGCGGCCTATTTCTTGCAAAGCCACTTTTGTCTGACTCTACGGAAGAGCCGTCAGGGGGCGTAGGAATAATCGTCTCTTCTAAAACTGTTCTACCGTGCTGCTCCGACGGGGCCGGCGTATCTAGATAAAAGTGGAACTACCGGGGGCGTTGAGCTGCTAGCGTGGACGAGTTGAGTCGGCATTCCCCGGAATGCCCCTCTTTCATTGGTTTTGGAGGAGTCGGGCTCCGCTATTATGAGGGGCATATGGATGTCGCTGGATTAGTACTAATCTTGCTGAACTGATCAATATTGTCTATGCTCTTTCTCTTCGCTCACGATACGAATGAGCGCGATTTCATTAGGCTTGCGATGCTGTTCATTGCGGTATTTTTCTATCGCCAGCCACTATATATTGGTTTTTTGGTGGCGAGTGACGGCGGAGGACATATATCGTATGGGATCAGAAACTTTGGGTAGCAGGAGTTCAATTTTATAAACGCTAACGTATGCTTGATAATTTTCCTTGGCGGGTTCTTTGGTGGACGCGCATTGCTGCGGGAGATTCTGGATTCGCCGCCGCGAGTGCATCAAAGGCAGCCATGGCTGGAACTAACACATTCTACACAGGTGAGATCCGTGCGTTGGTGTTGGGCTTCTTTCTTCCTGCGATCATCTTCCATGCCTCGGCACCGTTTGTGTCTACTCGGCGCAGCTAGGCGGAACCCCCGCTGCCACTGTCTGCTGCTCAGGGGGCGGCGCCAAAGGGAGCTCTCTAGTGCGCAAAACGAGACAGAGGTAAGCCTATAGTGGCGACGCAGCAGGCTGATCCGGCGGGCTTACGAGTGAGAGGGCGCAAGTGAATATCCTGGTCATCGCCGGCCTCGCGTCTTCGCTCTGCAACTTCCGCGGGGCGCTGATCGCGGAGTTGCGAGCACGGGGTCACAAAGTGCATGCTGCAGCTCCTGGCCTCCGATCGGACCAAGATACACGCCAC
Source organism: Constrictibacter sp. MBR-5 (assembly GCF_040549485.1). Taxonomy (NCBI): domain Bacteria; kingdom Pseudomonadati; phylum Pseudomonadota; class Alphaproteobacteria; order Rhodospirillales; family Allostellaceae; genus Constrictibacter; species Constrictibacter sp. MBR-5. The sequence goes on along the minus strand of NZ_JBEPTK010000027.1, from coordinate 15,379 downwards.
TGGCTCGAGGCACGGGGCGTTACCTGCCACGATGCGCCCCTCGCGCGTGCGGGCCTGAACCCCGTCCGGGATTTGAAGGCGCTGGCGACCCTCGTTGTTCTCGCTCGGCGAGTTCGGCCGGATGTGTGTCTTGCCTACACGATCAAACCAGTGATTTGGGGGCTGCTGGCCGCGGGCTTAGCCGGCGTCCGGCGGCGGGTCGCCCTGATCACGGGACTTGGCTACGCCTTCACTGGGGAGGCCCGGGGCAAGCGTGCGCTTGTGCAGTGGGTCGCTCGATGGCTCTATGCGCGGGCGTTGCGCCGGGCGACGCTCGTGTTCTTCCAAAATCCCGATGATCGCGACGATTTCGTGAAGCTCGGACTGGTGGCGCAGAGCGTCCCGATGGTTGTGCTGCGCGGATCCGGGGTCGACGTAGAAGCCTTCACGCCTGCAGCCTTGCCCGATGGGCCGGTACAGTTCCTGCTGATCGCGCGGCTGCTGGGGGACAAGGGAATCAGGGAGTATGCGCGGGCGGCCGCGATCGTGCGCCAGCGACATCCGGAAGCCCGCTTCCATCTGGTCGGCGGATTGGACCCGAACCCGGATGCGCTGTCCGAGAACGAGGTGCGCGGCTGGGTGGCGGCGGGAGACATCATCTGGCATGGGGCGCTGGAGGACGTACGACCCGCCATTGCGGCGAGCCACGTCTATGTTCTCCCCAGTTATCGCGAGGGCACGCCCCGCACTGTCCTGGAGGCTATGGCGATGGGTCGACCCATCATCACCACCGATGCCCCCGGATGCCGCGAGACGGTGCGACCGGGCGTCACGGGATTCCTGGTGCCGGTGCGGGATGCCCCGTCCCTCGCCGAGGCGATGGAGCGCTATCTCGATACCCCGGAATTGATTGGACCCATGGGATCTGCGGCCCGCAACCTCGTCGTCGAGAAATATGACGTCCGGAAGGTGAACGACCGAATGCTGGGCGCAATGGGACTATAGCCCGAAGACGGTGTCATGAAACGACTGACCGATATCATCGGCGCCCTCGCAGGCCTCGTGCTGCTCGCCCCGGTCATGCTGGTGATCGCTCTGCTGATCCGCCGGTACATGGGCTCCCCCGTGCTCTTTCGGCAGACTCGCCCCGGCCTGCACGGAAGGCCTTTTCGAATGGTCAAGTTCCGCACCATGCGGAATGCCGTCGACGCACATGGCAACCCTTTGCCCGACGCCGAGCGGCTGCCCCGGCTCGGCCGCTTCTTGCGCGCCTGCTCGCTCGACGAGTTGCCGGAGCTCTGGAACGTGCTCATCGGCGACATGAGCCTCGTCGGTCCCCGCCCCCTGTTGATGGAGTACCTGCCCCTCTACTCGCCCGACCAGGCGCGCCGCCATGAGGTGCGCCCGGGCGTCACCGGCTGGGCGCAGGTCAACGGGCGCAACGCCATCAGGTGGGACGAGAAGTTCGCGCTGGATGTGTGGTATGTGGACAACCGCAGCCTCTGGCTGGACTTGAAGATCATCTGGCTGACCATCCTCAAGGTCGTGCGCCGAGAAGGGATCTCGGCGGCGGGCGAGGCGACGATGCCGAAGTTCACCGGGAGAGGGAATTGAGCATGCTCGTCGGCGTCTATGGTGCCAGCGGCTGTGGCCGGGGCATCATGCCGCTGGTGCGGGCGCAGTACGGCGATGGGTCACCGGTGTTCATCGACGACGGCGCGACGGCGAAGGTCGTAAACGGGCACCGCGTCGTCGATTGGGCCGGCTTCCTCGCCCTGGAAAACGTCGAGAAGCGCGTGGCGATTGCGATTGCGTCGTCGCGGGTGCGCGAAATCCTCGCCCGCCGCTGCGACGAACAGGGCATACCCCTGATCGAGGTGCGTGCCCCGAACGTGGTCCAGATGGACGATGTTACCGTGGAGGACGGCGCGTGCCTCTCCCCCTTCGTCACCTTGACGTCGAACATCCGCATAGGCCGGTGCTTCCATGCCAACCTGTACAGCTATGTCGAGCACGACTGCATGATCGGCGACTACGTCACCTTCGCCCCCGGTGCGAAGGTCAACGGTAATGTGGTAATTGGCGATCACGCCTATATCGGCTCTGGCGCAGTGATACGTCAGGGGCTGGCCGTTGGCGCGGGCGCCGTCATCGGCATGGGCGCCATCGTCACCCGGGACGTGCCACCGGGCGTCACGGTGGTGGGCAATCCGGCGAGACCGTTGGCCAAAGGATAATCTATGCGCATCTACCTGTCCCGCCCTCATATGTCGGGGCACGAGCAGGCTGCCGTCGCCGAGGCGTTCGCCTCCAACTTCGTGGCACCGCTCGGCCCGCAGCTCGACGCTTTCGAAGCAGCTGTCGCCGCGTATCTGGGCGGCGGTCTTCACTGTGTGGGCCTATCGTCAGGTTCGGCCGCCCTGCATCTCGCGCTGCGCATCGCCGGGGTGGGGCAGGGGGACGAGGTCTGGATCTCGTCCATGACGTTCGCGGGCGGTATTTTTCCGGTCAACTATCTGGGCGCGCGGCCGCGCTTTTTCGATCTGGACCCGGCCAGCTGGACCATGGATACCAACCTGCTGGCGGATGAACTCGCCAAGGCTGATCGCGACAACCGGCTGCCCAAGGTCATCGTACCGACCGATCTCTACGGGCAGTCCGTGGATCTCGATGCGTTCGAAGGGCTGGCAGCGAAATACGGCGTGCGCCTGATCGTGGATTCCGCCGAAAGCCTTGGGGCGAGCTATCGCGACGGTCGCAAGGCAGGAACGGGTGGCGATGCCGCAATCCTTTCCTTCAACGGCAACAAGATCATCACCACTTCCGGCGGCGGCATGCTCGTCACGCGCCACAAGGATTGGGCTGACCAGGCGCGTTTTCTGTCGACGCAGGCTCGGGATCCCGCCCCGCATTACGAGCACTCGACCTTCGGCTACAATTACCGGCTTTCGAACATCTGCGCCGCCATCGGTCTCGGACAGATGAAGGTGCTGGATGCGCGCGTCGCGCGCCGCCGAGCGATTTTCGAGCGATATCGTGCCGCGTTGGCGCACACTGGGATCGGGTTCATGCCGGAGCCCCAAGGTCTTTCCTCGACCCGTTGGCTGACGACCATTACCGTCGATCCCGAGATCGTCGGGGCTGGTCGGGAAGACCTGCGGCTGATGTTGCTGGAGCACCAGATCGAGTCGCGGCCGCTCTGGAAGCCGATGCAGATGCAGCCTCTCTACGCGGGGGCGCCATACCATGGGCGGGGTGTGGACCAGCGGCTGTTCGAGATCGGCCTCTGCCTCCCGTCGGGCAGCGACATGACGGAGCACCAACAGGACGAGGTCATCGATCGAATACTGCGCTTCTTGGGTCGGCGCGGGAGCATTCGAACCTTGGGATAATGGCTGGACAGCAAGGATCGGAAACCGACCGCCATGCTGTCATGAGCAAGGATGATGCGTCGTCTCGCGCTGTACGATGAGTGGATCAGCAGACATGTCGGCAAGGGTCGATCGCAGTTTCCGGCCGCGATTCCGTCTCCGCACCCTCTCGGCAAAGCAAGAGAGCTGGTTTGGTGAACGGCTTGGTCGGGCTGGTGCATCCGTAGGTCGCCACTCCAGCGCGAGCGAGCGCGAAGCGGTCCAGGACGCGTAACCGGAGTGGCGTAAGGGAGCTATCGCAGTGGATGGGATGGAGGCTAGGCAGCAGCATGCGGCGAGCGACGACGGTGAACTCCGACTGATCGATCTGTGGCGGATCCTCTCACGGGGGCGGCTTGTCATCTTTCTCTGTTCGTTCATCGCTGCTGTCGTTGCCGTCGGTGTGGCATTATCCATGGACAATGTTTATCGCGGACAGGTTGTATTGGCTCCGGCGCCGGAGGAGACGACACCCGGCGGCGCCTCTGGCGGAGCCTTGGCGAGCGTAGCGGAGATAGCGGGCTTCCGAATCCCGGGCAAGGCGGGTGTGAGCAAGGCCGATGAGGCCATCGCGGTGATGCGCTCCCGCCGCTTCACCGAGGACTTCATCCGGCGAGAGGGGCTCTTGCCGATCCTTCTCCCGGAACGGGACGAACCACCGGGACTTCTGTCGCGGACGCTCAATGGTATTGCGTCGCTGATCCGCAGCATTGGCGGGAATGCGGGGGCAGACGATGCGGAGCGGAACGAAGCGGATCGGCAGCGACGGATGGTGTGGGATGCGTATAAGGTGTTCGACCAGATTCGCCAGATAGAAGTCGATAAGCTTGTGGGTTTGGTTACGTTAAGAGTTGACTGGACAGACCCAGTTCTTGCTGCAGAATGGGCGAACAAACTTGTCTCCTACATAAACAGAGAAAGCCGCGCTCGCGACATCGAAGCAGCTCAAAAGAACATCGCCTATCTTCAGGAACAGGTCGATGTCACCGTCGACACCGAGCGTCGGCGCTTGTTATTCAACCTGATTGAAGGGGAGACCCGCCGCATCATGCTTGCGAACTCGAGGGACGAATTCGCATTCCGCATCATTGACCCGGCCGTTGTCCCGCAGGAGAAAACCCGCCCTCGACGCGCCATGATTGCGGTCGTTGGACTGATGGGCGGGTTCATCCTGGGCGTCTTCATCGTGATCGTCCGGCATGCCATGCGCGACGACCGGCAGCCATCGGCATGAGGCGGCCCGCTGCGCGCTCTACCAACGAGTCGGCGCGGGCGTAGGGGATAGGGGAGCCGGCTGACCGCGCGCTCCGCTCCAGCTATCTGGAGCGCCTCGCGGAAGAGGAACGAGCGGCGGGCGCTGCGCCTCCCAAAGCATCCTTGGTCGCTGTCCGGTCTACCGGCGCCACGCACTAGAAGCGGGATGCGGAATGAAACGTCAGGCGGGGGCCGAAAGCGCGGCGATAGACAGCCCCTCTGACCCCACGAGGCCGCCGTTAGGGTGGAAAGAGCGCGTAGATCAAACCGTCCAACCGACGCCTCGCCGGCGACTTCGAGCAATACGCCCGCACCGTCGCCGCATTCATGCGTCTCGCAATGATCCGCCTGATGTTGCGCCGGCTCGCCTAGATCAGCGAAAACGCAGCATTACTTGGCTCGGCTCTGAGGCGGGGTGGTCGAGGCTATCTATAGCTCTGCGAGTAGGGATGCCGCCGGCCGTGAAAAGCGGTCACCTTCCACGAAAATACGGCGCATAACTCCCCTTCGCGCGAAGAGTGGTTTCGGCTATAGTATCGTGGAGGTTGCGGCCGGATCGGATCTCCGTGAGAAAAGGCTCGCATGAGTTCAAAACCGACGCTTAGATCAGCACCCGCTCGACCTCGTCGAGCGTCACCTCGTCAGAGCGCCGATCGTAGAGTTGGGTCGTGCGTGTCGATGAGTGATTGGCCATGGCCGCCGCCTTCTCTATCGTGCCGCCGTTCTTCAGGTAGGCCGTGATTCCCGTCGCCCGAAAACTGTGGTTGCCGACCAACGTCGCGATGCCCGCCGCCTTCGCCCGCCGGCGAATCATCATGTAGGCGTCCGGCTGGGTGAGGGGGGTAGTCGTCAGCCGACCCGTCCCGCGGCCGATCGTCCGGAACAGCGGCCCCTTCGGATCGCCGCGCAGGCCGGCACCGTCGAGATAGGCGGTCAGATACTCCTCCAGGTTATGGTGGCAGGGCATCTCGTGCCGCTTGCCGCCCTTCTCGTGCAGCCGTAGCCAGAGGCGACGGTTCTGCACGTAGACGTCCTCCACCTTCATCGCGAGCGCCGCACCGACCCGCGCGAAGCTGTAGACCATCATCCCGATCAGGGCGCGGTCGCGCAGCCCCGCCGGCTTGCTGACATCGATGCTGTCGATCAGCGCGCGCGCCTCCTCGGGCGCCAGCACTGGCGTCTTGCCGCGCTTCACGCTGTGCGAGGGCCCGCGAACCGATGCCGTCGGGTTCACCGGCACGATCTGCCCCGTCACCAGCCAGTTGAACAGCTGGCGCACCGCAGCCAGACGCTGCTTCACCGTCGGTGCCGCGTGCGTCTTGGTCTGCAGTTCGATCCATGTCGCCACATGCAGTGGCTGCACGTCACAGAGGGACTGCACGCCGTGCTCTGTGCACCATGCCAGGAATTCATGGGTGGCACGGCTGTAGGCCCGCCTGGTGTGCGGATTGCGAATGGTCGAGGCGAAGAATTCGAGGAACCGAATGCCGGCGCGACCACCGGTCGCTGTGACCAGGGCAGGGAGTGCGACAGTGTTCCTGGGAAGAAGCTGGTTCATGCTGCACTCCTCGGCCGGAAGATCTCACGATAGCTGGCTTCCACGCGCGCTATCTCGTCTGGAGTGAGGTTCGCGAACTCGCCGTCGCGGGCGCGCTTCGAGAGCACACCCTGGTTCTGATGTAGAAAGCGAAACAACAGGTCGAGCGTCCGCTCGGGCATGTCGACGATCTCCAGTACGTGAACGCGGAACGCATCATAGTTGCGCAAGAAGGCGGATTCGGCCGGCAGGTCGACCTCGATCGTGCGCTGCACGCACTCGTACAGAAACGCAGCATGCGGCGTCGCGTCGAAGAAGCGGTAGCAATCTGCCGTATCGTTCAGCACGCGAACATTGTGCGCCTCGGTAGGCTCCCACTCTATCAAAGGCAGGAGTCGCGCCGAGTAGCTTTCGAGCACGACGCGATAATCGTGGATACGGTCCAGGATCGCCGCAGAGACGGGGAACACCATGCCGGGCGGGTTGAACCCTCGTTCGGCGAGCACGTGGTGGATCAGATAGCGGTGCAGACGTCCATTTCCGTCCTCGAACGGGTGGATGTAGACGAAACCGAAGGCCAGCATCGCGGCCGCGATGACCGGGTCGAGCTCCGCCACCGTACGGTCAAAAGCGATCAGGCCGTGCATGAGCGCCGACAGATCCTCGGCGCGCGCGCTGATATGATCGGGCAGGGGGGTCCGGGTTTCGCGATCATGCTCGCCCACGAACCCGCCCTCCTGGCGCAGCCCGAGGCGGACGAAACGCGCATCTCCAATGACGATGCGCTGGAGGCGGAGTAGCTCCTCGAGGTCGATGAGTCGTCGGCCGGCCTCCGCGATGGCGCGCCCCCAGCGGTCGATCCGACGCTGGGAGGGGTGCTCGCCTTCAATCGCGAAGCTCGACTTGGAGTCCTTGAGCAGCAGAAAAGCGGCCGTGCGCGAGAGCAGATCTGCGGGAACGTCGGCGATCACAGCACGGGCACGCGCCGCGAGATTAGCCTCATGAAAGGCGCGCAGCTGATCGGTCACGAAGACCATCGGACAGAATGCCGGCGTGCCGGGGAGGTTGTTCCGCACCCGATGCCGGCTCGACGGGACCCCCGTCGTTGCCCATTGCTGCGCAGGATCGACCACGGGCACATAGGCCTTCTTCTTGGCAGAAGGCAGATCGAGCTGCACCCCCAGCAACCATTCGTAGAGAAACCATAGACGCCGCGCGTAAGACCCGGTCGGCGTAGCGCGGACGATGGCTTCGATCGGCTCAGGGCCGATTGTCCGAAACAGCGTTTTGAGAACGAGTAGGTCCAGTCCTTCGTATTTGAGCGCAAAGGTCAGCTGGCCCTCCAGGTCGACACACGGCGCATGGCGGGGCGTGTAGATTCGCCAGCCATCCCGTTCATAGACCCGGTGGCGCGGACCGATCGCGGCCAAAGTACGCGGGACGGGCACCGCCAAACGATACGCCTCTATCAGAGCAGCGTAGCCGACAGGTGTCGCTGCCTCGGGGAGCCGCCGGTCGTGAAAAACGGTCACGCGCTCCAAAATTCTGCTCTTCTGCCTCTTACCCATTAGCCGCTCGCTTTTGGCGAGCGTACAGTGAAAAACGGTTACTTTCCATGAAGATTAGGTGCGTGCTACTTTTTGCGCGAAAAATGGTTTTGCCCAATGGCTGGGCCGGCAACGACGCGCCCGCGAGCAGCGCGCTGATCAGGATGTTAGTATCGACGACGAGCCGCACGCGTCACTCGGCCCCGGCGGCACTGTTCTTGCGGGTGCCGCGAGGGCTTCGTCGATCAGCGCCTCCAGCTCCTCGGCCGAAACATCGGCGAACTTGCTGCGCACCTCGGTCAAGGTCTGATCGAAGACGCGCCACCTGACCGCCTCCTCAATGAATTTCGAGAGGTCGCGCTTCTTCATGCCGCGCTGCGCCAGAAAGCTGCGTAGCGCGATATCTGTGTCGCGCGAGACCGAGGCCGCATAAGCACTTATGTGCAAGCGCGAAAGCCGACGTCCTGGGCGTCGAATACCCCATGATAAAGGACGTTATCATAGACATGAGGGATGCGATCCTTATCAAAAACATCACGACCTCCCGTGCCAGTTTTTTTTAAGCTCGCTGGTTGGCGCGAGCGACGGGGACGGCGTCGCCGACTTCCAGTTACAGCTCAATGGTCTGCACACAAGCCGCCGCAGCGGCGAGCGTATGATACGGACCTAACGGACGATCAGTGGAAGCTGATCGCGCCGCTGATCCCCCAAGCGAACCCCGGCGGGCGGCCGCGCAAGGCGTCGTCACGCGAACTGGTGAACGCGATCCTCTATTTCCTGCGCGCCGGCACGGCCTGGCGCCTGCTGCCGCACGACCTGGCGCCCTGGCAGACCGTCTACTACTACTTCCGGCGGTGGGACCAGGAGGGCGTGTGGCAGCGGGTCCACCATACGCTCGTGATGGCCGACCGCGAGGAGCCGTCGCCCTCCGCCGCCGTCCTCGACAGCCAGACCGTCCGGACGGCCGATCAAAAAGGGGATGCAAGGGCTACGACGCCGGCAAGAAGATCCACGGACGCAAGCGGCACATCCTGACCGACACCGACGGCCGCCTGCTTGCAGTCGAGGTCCACGCCGCAGACATACAGGATCGCGATGGCGCCAAGGGCGTGCTCCGCCGGTCCCGGTCGTGCTTCCCCTCCGTCGAGCGCGTCTACGCCGACGGCGGTTATGCCGGCAGGCTCGTCGGGTGGGCGACGACCAAGACGCATATGGCCCTGGAGATCGTGAAGCGTCCGTCCGGCGCCAAGGGCTTCACCGTCATCCGCCGACGCTGGGTCGTCTCGAGCGCAGCTTCGCCTGGATCATGAAGTCCCGCCGCCTCGTGCGCGACTATGAACAACTCACCCGCACCGCCGAAGCTCTCATTCTCATCGCTGCGTCCGCTATCATGCTCAGACGATGGACCTGACGCTTCTCAAACATGCTCTGAGAGGATTCCCAGGACGGCAGTTGTGTGATTATGGGATGGTCCGCCCCTCCTCCGGAGCGATCGGGCAGGATCGCTCTGTTCTGTACGAGAGAGGAACGGACCGATATCGGTCTTCGTGCTGGAAATTGATTTTGGCAAGAATGTGTGCAGCCTCGTCGGGTTGGATGAGGCGGGTGCCGTTCTTCTGCGCCGACGGCTTCGTCGCGACGGCGTTGCAGGTTTTGTGGACGCTTGCCGGCATGCATCGAGGCTTGGTGCGGCGCGCATCACCTGGGCCGGGAACTCGGCGCCGCCGGTCACAGGATCCGGCCTTTATCGAGAAGTACAACGCCAGGAGCCTCAACTCATCGCTTGGCTACCTCAGTCCCGAACAGTTGGAGAAGCAGCACGCCCAGCCACCCGTCAAAGACGCCGCATGATCGTGTCCGGCCCGAGGGGCCCGCTCCAACACGGGGTCAACGCGGGATGCGGTGAACCGAAGTTGTGGTTACGCAGGAAGGCTCGCCCGGCCACATAACCTCGTGTCCACGTCTTCTGCTTTTGCGCTGAGGCCCTTCAAAGCCCACTTAACCGCGTGGCAAGATAGGCTCGCCATAATGCGCCGTTCCATGCAGCTTCTCGTAGCGCCATGAGGCACGAGATCCGCCCTTGCCTGTAGGCTCTTGCTGAGTGCGCGGGCGCCAATCCTGCGCCGCGTCCTGAATTTTCTGTTGTTCCGCGGAGAAGTCAAACGTTGAGTATACTCGTAGGAACGTCGGCGTCGGACGAGATCGTAGGCACGGAGGCCCGGGAGATCATCGTCGGTCTCGGCGGCGATGATGTGTTGCGCGGCGGTGGCGGCGGCGACCTGATCTACGGTGTCGCCGGCCTCAACCTTATCTACGGCGACGACGGGAGCGATGCGCTCGTCGGCGGGGCCGACGGCGGCGACGGGCTCGACCCCGACGCGGTCGGCAAGGAGTACGATCCGCCGATCGAACTGACCGAACAGCTCTATGGCGGTGCCGGCAACGACTGGATCGATGGCGGTGCCGGCGAGGACAGCATCTTCGGCGACGACGGCAACGATTTGCTGCGGAGCGGCCCCGGCCACGACTACATCGTCGGCGGGGCGGGTAACGACCTGATCTACGGCGACGCCGGCTTGGACCAGATGTATGGCGGCGACGGCGACGACTTCATCATCGACCTGCTGAATGCGCCGAACGCCGACCATGGTGAGGGACTGAACGGCGACGCGGGCAATGACCTGCTGATCGGCAGCGACAGCTGGAACCTGCTCTCCGGCGGCAGCGGTGCCGACGTCATTATGGGCGGTGGCGAGAACGACGTGATGGCCGGCGGCGACCCGATCTACGAAACGATCGGCGGCGTCGTCACCCTGGTCGGCGGCACCCTCGACGGCGCGGTCGACCGCTTCGTCTTCAACGAGGGCGACGGCCACGATTCGATCTACGGCTTCGAGACCGGGCCGGGCGGCGACGTGCTCGACCTCACCGGCCTCGGCGACGTCGCCTCGCGTGACGATCTCTATATCGCGGCCCACCCGGACGCGGAGAATTCGTTCGCCGTCGTCGTTGGCCTCGGCGAAGGCCAGTCGGTCCTGCTCGTCGGCGTCACCGACCCGGATGCTGTGACCGCGGAGAATTTCATCTTCCGCTCGCCGGAGTCCGACAATTCGACGATCACGGAACTGGCGGACTATTCCGCCGCCACGGTCGGTGTCACGATTGGCCTGGAAGCTGGTCTCCTGTCCAGCGGGCGCCCCGACGGGATTGTGCCCTATGGTGCGGTTAATATCCTCGGCTCGGCCCATGACGACGTCTTCGCCGGCGACGACCGCGCCAACGTCGTGGAAGGTGGCGGCGGGGACGACATCCTGGAGGGGCGGGGCGGCGACGACCTGCTGATCGGCGGCGCGGGCGCAGACATTCTCAGCGGCGGCGCGGGCTTCGACACCGTAAGCTATGCCGGCGGCCCCGCGATAACAGTGATCAACCTATCCGACGGCGGCATTTCGAGCGACGGCGACACCCTTTTCAGCATCGAACGGATAATCGGATCCGACTTTGACGACGTCCTGACCGGCAGTATCGGTGCCTACAAGAACGAGAGCGGTGCCGGCGACGACGTGCTGACCGGCGGACTTGGCCGAGACATGCTCACCGGCGGGACCGGTTCCGACACCTTCGTCTACACGGCAGCGGCCGAGAGCCCGGTGAGTTGGCCAGGCCGCGATCGGATCACTGACTGGGAGGCGAGTGACCGGATCGACTTGTCGCAGATCGACGCGAATCTCGGGCTTGCCGGCAATCAGGGGTTCACGTGGCTCGGCATGACCGCAGCAACCAATACGGTGGGGATCGGCGAACTGCGGGCTTATCACTATCAAGGCGATACCTATCTGGTTGGCGGGAGCGACGGGGACGGCGTCGCCGACTTCCAGATACAGCTCAACGGTCTACACACACTCACCGCAAGCAATTTAGCGGGCGTTAGCCGGGCGTCTCTGACCGGCACTGCCGGCGATGACGTGCTGACCGGCACTGCCGGTGATGACGTGCTGACCGGCACTGCCGGCGACGACGTGCTGACCGGCGGACTTGGCCGAGACATGCTCACCGGCGGGACCGGTTCCGACACCTTCGTCTACACGGCAGCGGCCGAGAGCCCGGTGAGTTGGCCAGGCCGCGATCGGATCACTGACTGGGAGGCGAGTGACCGGATCGACTTGTCGCAGATCGACGCGAATCTCGGGCTTGCCGGCAATCAGGGGTTCACGTGGCTCGGCATGACCGCAGCAACCAATACGGTGGGGATCGGCGAACTGCGGGCTTATCACTATCAAGGCGATACCTATCTGGTTGGCGGGAGCGACGGGGACGGCGTCGCCGACTTCCAGATACAGCTCAACGGTCTACACACACTCACCGCAAGCAATTTAGCGGGCGTTAGCCGGGCGTCTCTGACCGGCACTGCCGGCGATGACGTGCTGACCGGCGGACTTGGCGACGACACCCTTGCGGGCATGGGCGGGGACGACGTGCTGATCGGCGGTGCCGGCATCGACCGCTTCGTCTTCGGCAACGACGAGGGCCGGGACGTGATCATCGGCTACGAGGGCGGAACCGGACCTGGGGATATCATCGACCTCTCCGGCAACAGCACGCTCAATAGCTTCACTCAGGTGCAGGCAGCGGCTACCCAGGTCGGGGCCGATACAGTCATCGACCTCGGAAGCGGCAGCACGCTGACCCTGAACGTGTTCACCGTGACCAACTTCGCCCCAGACGATTTCATCTTCTGAGAGCATGTTTGAGAAGGATTACCAGGACGGCAGTTGTGTGATTCATGGGGTGTCGGACCCGACGTGGAGCGCGGACATCAATGCCGAAACGGAAGCCGCCGCCGCGGTGAGCGTATGACCCGGATCTGACTGACGGTCAGTGGAAGCTGACCGCGCCGCTGATCCCCCAAGCGAATCGCGCAAGGCGTCTTCCCGCGGACTGGTGAACGTCATCCTGTATTTCCTGCGCGCCGGCCTGGTCTGGCGTCTGCTGCCGCACGACCTGCCGCCCTGGCAGACCGTCTACTACTACTTCCGGCGCTGAGATAGGGAGGGCGTATGGCAGCGGGTTCACCATTCGCTCGTCATGGCCGACCGCAAGCGAGCCGGCCGGGAGCCGTCGCCCTCGACAGCCAGACCGTCCGAACCGCCGATGGTTCATCTGGTGATTGTATCAGACGGAAAGACGGTCGCCGCTGGCAGGAAACCATCTATCCCCCGCCTGGGCTCCGGGAAGTGGCGGCAGAACGGCCCGGCGGGGTGCGGGGCTAGCCCCGCTGCGCTCCTTCCGGGCGCACCGGCCTGGGGTCCAGGGGGCGGCCGCGGAGCGCCCCTGTCGGCTGTGTGTGTTTCGGCATGCAAGTTTGGCTCTGACGCACTTCTGATGACGACGATGAGATCACGCGCCGATGAGGCGGGCTTGAAGCAAGTTGATCTTGGCCCGGCCATACATCTGGCGCTTCACCAGCTTGAGCCGGGTGTCTGGCCTTCGGTCTGTCCGTTGGACCAGGGCGACATAATCGCCGCGCGCACGGCGGCACGGTCGCGAGTGATGCCATTTGCAAAGGAAGCGACGAGGCTGGCCTTGGCCTCCTCGATCCAGGGGTCGAGGTCACGCCCGGCCTTCCGGCGGATCATGGCATGGAAGCGGTCAATGAGGTCACGGGCGGCGACCAGGGCGGGCACGCCGGCCTCGATCGCAGCGATCATCACCGTATCGGCTTTGCTCAGGTGATCCCGCGCCGTGGTCATCAGTCTGGCGATCGTCCTGGCGCTGGGAAGCTTGTGCAGTTGGCCGTTGGCCTGATCGGCGCGTCGGCGTCGGGTTGTCCATTCCGTCACCACTCTGAGTGACCCCTGGAAGCCGGAACTGCGCAAGCGGCGCCAGAGCTCGGCACCTTTACGACAACCGCCGATCCACAGCTCGTCGAGCAATGGCAGCTGGCGCTCCAGCGAGCTCTGGCGTGCGCGGAACATCTCGGTGCGCACGCCGCGCGCGACATGCCGGACGAGGCCGCGGCTATGCCCGGTTCGCCGCACGATCTGCTTGATCGGCACGCCCTCCTTCAACAGCGCGGCGATGGCGGCATGCGACTCCTCGCGCCGCAGATAGCCTTCACATTGCAGCCGTTCCGCCGCGGAGAGCAGCTTCGGATCGATCGTGACCGCGCCGAGGGTGCTGCGGATCGGCCGCATGGATTTGCGGACTGCGTCGAGGAAGGCGCTGCTGGCGTTCTCCATCAGATGCCAGCGGTCGGCGACCTGCTCGGCATCGGGCAGCGCCTTCGCCGCCGCCTCGCCGTAGCCCCCGCCACGATCGCGCGCCAGAATGCTGATGCCGGGATGTTCCGCGAGCCAAGCCTGGACGGTCGCGGTCTCCCGGTCTGGCAGCAGCGACACGACGCGCCGACGCTCCAGGCCGCACACCAGCGTCCCATACCGGTGATTGCGCCGGAACGCCCAGTCATCGATGCCGACCACCTTGAGCGGCTCGCGTGGCACCTGCGCCCGCCGGCGCACCAGCCGCAGTAGCGTGTCGTTGCTCACAGGCAATCCGAGATGCCTAGCGAAGCTCGCTGCAGGTCGACCGCCCAGCGCCAAGCCGAGATGATACACGAGCACGTCGAGACGCGCCGTCCGCCGAGCGCGTGCCGGAAGCACCGCCGCCTCGAAACGCTCCGCGAAGATCCGCTGCGGGCAGGCCGGGATGTCGCACCGGAAACGCCGGGTGACGATGCCGATGCGCACGGCTCGTCCGGAACACGGCAGGTCCGCAATACGCCGGACGTAGCGGCTATGAACCCGCCCCGAGGTCAGGCCGCAGGAGGGGCACACGGCCGTCCGCGCTTCGCTGCATGCCGTCACCATGATTACCTCGGCGCCTGGCACGACCTCCGTTACCGTCAACCCAGCTGGGATGAGCGATCCGATACGCATGCCTGGAGCCATGATGCTGATTCCCTTGGTGAATCAGCACCACTCACACACCAAACTGCATCGAAAATGAGTCAGAGCCCAAAAATGACCCCCTGCTGCTGACGTTGATCAGACTGCCCACCGGCCATGACGGTGGGTGGGTGGGGGATGAAGGGCGTGGACACGATTGCACGGATCCGGCGCGCCTTTCTGGTGCAGGGCAAGGCGATCAAGGAGATCGTGCGCGAGTTGCACGTGTCGCGGAACACGGTGCGCAAGGTTCTGCGCTCGGGTGAGACAGCCTTCAGCTATGCCCGCGCGGAACAGCCCCATCCGAAGCTCGGTCCGTGGCGGGACGAACTGGAGCGGCTGCTTGCGGCGAACGCAGAGAAGTCGGCGCGCGAGCGGCTGACGTTGATCCGGGTGTTCGAAGATCTGCGCGGGCTCGGCTATGCCGGCGGCTACGACGCGGTGCGGCGCTATGCGCGGCGATGGCGGCGCGACCGCGCGACACTGCACACGCCGGCCTTCGTGCCGTTGAGCTTCGCACCGGGCGAAGCCTACCAGTTCGACTGGAGCCACGAGGTCGTGCTGATGAACAGCATGCCGGTGACGGTGAAGGTCGCCCACGTCCGTCTCTGCCACAGTGTAGCCGCCGCATGAAAACTGACCCGGTCGCCGATTGATTTCTGCCCCAGCCGATAGGCTGGGCCCGACGCGTGTTGCGGAGGGCCCGGA
>NZ_JBEPTK010000026.1 GCF_040549485.1 Constrictibacter sp. MBR-5 | reverse complement strand
GATTGGCTTCAAAGGCGGCTCCGCGACCGAGGGTGCCCTGCCCATCCTCATGTTTCCTGGGAAACATTCTGGGACGTGCCAAGGGGGTCTCCACTCTACCCGGCTCTGTTCACCGAGTCCCACCCAGCGACGCCCCAGGGCGTCCTGGGAGGCCTCTGGGGCAGCAGCCGAAAGGGACCGCTGCCCCACCCCGGCTACGCCGCCTCGACCCTCAGCGCTCCATCCGCGCCCAACACGATCCGCCGATCGTCGAGATCCGGGTCGAGCAGCCTCAGTTCATCCGATTCGCCTGGCCGGCGCAGATGCCGCCCTGCCCGCTCGCGCTCTTCGACCCAGCGGCGCGCCATCTCGACTGTCGCGTGGTCATAGAAGTCCTGGATCATTTCGCGGCTCGTGCCCATCAATTTGGCGAGAATGCCGTCCTGGCAGCCTCGGCCCACCAGGTCGGTCGCGTACAGGTGACGCAGTGAGTACTGGCAATAATCCTTCGCCGTCGAATGCTGAAAGCTGCAGGCCTTCAGCAGCGTCCCGAAGGCCTTTTTGACGTCGCCGGTAGGCTTGCCGGTGAAGCCGGCGAACACGGAGGTCGCGGGATCGAGTTTGCCGCCCTGCTGCTTGGTGTGGCGCTTCCGGATTTCATGAAGCCGATCCACGACTTCATCGTCCAAAAGCGCGACGTCACGTTCGCCGGTCTTTCCTCCAGCGACGTGCAGGAAGCGATCTTCCATATGAACGTCGGCCCAGGTGAGACCGTAGGCTTCGTGCGGGCGCAGCCCTGTGAACCGCACGACGATGAGGAAATCCAGCAGAACCGTGCGCTGATGCCGCTGCCGGGCGTCGGCAACCGCATCGATCCGTTCCTGCGCCACCCGACACATCCGATCGTAATCAGACGGCGAGAAGGCCCGCCTGCGATTCTTCTTCTGCTTCATCGCCGGGACGGTCGGCACGTCGGCCTTCTTCAGCCATCCCTTCGTCACGGCATGATCCAGCAACTGCCGCAGGGCGATATTTTCGCGGTTCAGCGTCTTTCCGGTGGGTTCACCGTAGGTCTGCCGCTTTGCGAGGATGCGCTTACCATTGCGATCGTAGGCAACCTGCTCGGACTGCCGAGGGCGACTATGGTAGGTCCGCCGCCATTCCAGGTAGGCGGCGATATCGCTCTGGGTGACCGCATCGATCGTCCGGCCGAGTTCTCCGTCGAAGAACGGCACGAAGAATCGACGCACCACGGTTTCCTTGTTCGCGTAGTCGGAGTGCGACCTCACCGACTCCAAGAAGCTTTTGGCGACGGCATTGAACGAGGGCTTCCGCATGACCTTCTCGGCACGATCCCCTTCACCTGCCTGGAAGCGGTTGTACAGGTCGACTGCACGCTGAATAGCGACGCCGAGGTCAGCCGTTTCCATAGAACGTCGAACCGCTCTGCGCCCGTGTTTGAAGTAACAGTAGATCGAATCGCCGATCATGTCGGCGCGGGTGTACAACTGGAGTCCGGGAAAAATCACGTGTTTTTTCACAATGCGTACCACGCTTCGAAATCACCAACTTCAGCATGGTATGAGAGCCGCCGCTCGACTGTCATTATTGAATCAGCAAGCCGTGTTGTGCACGATTTGTGCACAAAACCGACTTTTCTAAGCCTTTGATATAGCTGAATCGGAGATTTTGGGGCTGTGCGCGGAAACGCGAAAGGCGCCGGCCCGACCGGGCTAGCGCCTTGATATTGCTCCGAAAACTTGGAGCGGGAGAAGGGATTCGAACCCTCGACCCTCACGTTGGCAAGGTAAGGGGCGAGGATTTTCGCGTTCTTCATCAATGGCTTACAGGCCGTTTTCTGGCTGTGCAGGAAGTGTGCATGACCGCCCTGCCCCGCTTCCGCGCCCAAGTAATCGCACGCGGGAGCGGGTCAGGCTGAAGTATTCAGGTCAGGCAGCCGCTTTGCGCGTCGCCTTCTCCCGCGCCTGGGCGATCTGCGCGTCGAACTCGCCCGCGCCGACGGCGTCGCGCAGCTTCTCGAAGATGGCGATCACGTCCGACAGCGACGCTCCGCACTCGAAGGAGGTCAGACCCTTGCCAGACAGATCGACCGGGCCATTGCCGAAGCGGAGTTCGCCGAAGAACTTCCCGTCCGTTTCGAACCACCACGGACGCGGTGTGACGGCCCGCATGACCTTGCCCTTCTCCCCCTTCTTGTAGACCCGCCTCTCGACAGTGAATGTCTCACCGCGCATCGTCGCCTGCGCCAGTGCGATCTGCTCGGACAGCGCGCCGACGATGACGTCACGCGGGCTGCGCTGCCGGGCGGTCGTAGACGTCGAACGGGTGACCTCTGCAAACTTCAGCCGAATGGGCATCTTGCCCTCCATGTCGTTCCTGACATGGCGACGTCTACCGCAGTTCCGGGATTCGTCAACTGAAGCAAACTACGTTAACGCCGTGAATCGACCTAGAAAGACGCTCCGCTCCAAGGCTTGAGCCGACGCGCATTCGCCCATTTGCGAGATCTACGCGATATCGGAGGGCCGGCATTCATTGTGAAACGATTGAGCGAGGCGTATCCGACAAAGCCACCATTATAGCGTGCGCTCGAAGATCGTGCCGTAATGGTAAGGTTGAAGATCGACCACACGCGCCAAATGGAATCCAGCGGGTTCTACGGCAGCCCGGACGGAATCAGGTGTCATGCGCATCTCGGTTTTCGGTCCCCGAGGCTGGCCCATGACGGCCGTACGCTCGCGCGGAAAGTCATGCCAGTTGACAATGGTGAACAGCCCGCTCTGCTTTAGTATGTCGGCCACCGCGCGCGCCAGGGCAGTCTGATCCGAGACCCCGTGAAAGGTGTTTGCGATGAAGACATAATCGACCTCCTCTGGCGTCAGGGCCGCGACCTCCCGTGCATCGGCGACGATCCAGTTCGAGACCGACACGCCCTGTCGGGCTGTTTCGCCGCGCGCCTGATTGATCATGGCCGGATCAATGTCGAGCGCATAAACACGGCCGCCGACGATCCTCGCCAGAGGCGCGGTGAAATAGCCGTCACCGCAGCAGAGATCGACCACCGTCATTTCCGGCTGTACGCCAAGCGCCCGCAGGACCCCCTCGGGATCGGGCCACAGCGCCGCCCACCAATCCCGGTCAGGCATCGATGTCGCGATAAACATGTCGCTCATGCTGCCACTCCAGACGGCTCGCCGTGGAGAACCCTGTTCCGTAAGAAGTATCGGGCTCTTCAGCGCGAAATAGCTCTTCGCAGCGTCACCGCGCCCGATACCAGGTCTAGGCCGGCTGCCGAAAGCAGCGCCTATATCCTTCGGCGACAACAGCGGCGTGACATTGCCGAATGCCATACTTGTCATTCTTGCGCGCCCACGGGCGGCTCCTCGCGCTGGGCGTGCGGCCGCGCCATAAGCGTCGCGGCTCTTGGCAACGCCGGCGGGGCGGCGCTCGCGCCCAGGTGCATTTGGCCGCCGCCAAGGGTTGGCCGCTGTCGCTGATGGCTGCCTCGTTCTCGCTCTGCGTTGCGGCGCCAGTCGCCGCGTCCGTTGGAACCGGGCCGCTGTTGGACAGGTGGTCTGCGCGCCGCCTGACCACTTCCTTCTGACCCCGCTGACCCTGTCTTGCGTTGTCCTGTGCTGAGCGACGCCCCCGGGTAGCCCCCGCGTTCCTGGCACTTCTCGGCACGAGCACCGGGGTGACGGCCGTCATCAAGGGCGCGATTTGGGCGAATTGTATGAAACGACGCACCTCGGTGCGATCCGTGCCTTCGGACAGTCGGCAATGGTCTTTTCTTCCGGTCTCGCGCCTGTAGCCATGGGCGTGCTGATCGATCTCGACATCTCGATGGGCGCCATCGCCGCAGGATCGGCCATCTATTGCGTGGGAGCCTCGCTGCTCGTCGCCACCCTGGGTCGTCCCGGATCGCTTCGCACGCGCCCGCGCCATAACGCTCATAAATCCTCGGGCCAAGTGGCCGACCGTCCATCGGAAATCCTGCGACGACCCTAATGGACCGGTGCGTTAACGCGCTCATCTATATCTTTGTCACAGCCGCGATCGACGGCTCAACTACGATGCCCCGGGTTTTCGTAGTCGAAGCGGCAGCCCGCCTTCCACGCGGTACGGTCGTTGCCGTGGTTGGATAGGCCGCCCGCATCCTTCAGCATGCGCGCCATATGCATGAGGTTCCACGTCATGATCGTGGCATTGCGCTGTGTGAAATCGTTGCCGAAGCCTGCAGGGCCGCCTTCGATCTCGTCGCCGTAGGAGGGACCGGGGCCTGCCTCTCCGATCCAGCCACAATCGGCTTGCGGCGGGATGGTGTAGCCCAAATGACCGAGCGCATAGAGGATCGTCATCGCGCAGTGCTTGATGCCGTCTTCGTTGCCGGTGACGACGGCACCGCCCGCCTTGCCGTAGAAGATGCTCTGGCCCTTTTCGTTCAGCATGCCCGACATACCGTAGAGACGCTCGATCAGGACGCGGCAGAGCGAACTCTCCTCACCCAGCCAGATCGGCGTGCCGACGATCAGGATCTCGGCGGCGGCGACCTTCTCCCAGAGCGCTGGCCAGTCATCGCGGTCCCAGCCATGATCGGTCATGTCCGGATATACGCCGTAGGCGATCTGATAGGAGGCGGCGTGAACATGATCCACGGTGACTCCGTTCCGGGACATTATCTCGCCGGCGACCGAGAGAAGCAGCTTCGTATGTGAGTCGCGTTCGACCTTTTTCAGCGTCGTATTGAAGATCACCGCGCGCAGGTCGGAGAAGTCGGTCCCGTTCTGGCTGCAGAGCTTCGACTGCGTCTCGTTCAAGGTCATGTCGGCTCTCCTTCTTCGGGAGCGGAGGATCGGCTCGGCCACGGGGTACGGCCCGGTCGGCGCTGAACGTCTTATGGTCCGGATCAGGCGCGATGGCCGGTCGCCGGTCGCGATTGCGCCCAGCGCGCGATCCCATGATCGACGGAGATGGGTCCGGGGCCGAGAGCGACGACGGCGAACAGAACGACCGCCCACCACATGTGAGCGTTCCACCATGCGTCGGGGAACACGAACAACTGGATGACCGTCGTCATGACCAGCATGCCGAGCGCGCCGAAGCGGGTGAACAAGCCGAGGATTACCAGCACGGGCAAGATATGTTCGGCGATGGCGGTCAGATGCGCCGACAGCACGGGGAACGGCAGCCCGAACTCGTGTTCGAACAAATAAGGCTGGGAGGCCTGGAGCGAGAAGATGTTCCAGCCCTCCACCTTCGTCCTGCCGGAATACCAGAAGGTGAGCGCCACCGGCAGCCGCAGGAACAGCAGCGCAAACGGCCCTGCGATCGCCGTGATCTGCGCGTAGATCGTCTCGAGGCGAAGCAGCAGAAGGCGCGGCGACATCCTCGATGTTGCCGGCACGGGCAGGTGGTAGATCGTCATCGCGTGATACCTCTGTCTGAAATGCCGATGAACGCGCCGACGCTCAGAAGCCGATGGAATATCGTCGAGACGTCGAAAGCCGGATTGCCATCCAGCGCGTCCGCGGCAGCGGTCGCGATCGATGTGCCACTGATCAGTGCGGCGACGAATCCGGCGGCAGCGGGGTCGAGAGCGACCACTCCGACATCGAAATGGGCGCGCGTGACGAGTGCAGCTTCGGCACCTTCGGGAATGTATCGGCCGGCCGGCGAGTGCTCGCCGCTGTTCGCCGTCCATATCGAGACGACCGGAAACGGCGAGCGGAGCAGGCGTACGGCAGGATGCGGCACGAGCCGCAGATCGATCAGCAACTCGCCCGATCCGGAAAGCTCGTGGGGATCGAGCGGCGGCGCATCGGCGGCGTGCAGCGCCTCCAATCGCATCCGCTCCAATCGCGCGACGTCGGCAAGATAGGGCACCGACCGAGCCGGTTCGAACTCCTGCAGAAAGGCGGGAAAGGCTTCGCCATAGAGAGCGAGTGACCGCCTTTGCGGCAGATGGTCGGCAACGAACAGGCGCGCCGCAGCGAAGAAAAAGGCATCGCCGACCAGCCGTCGGACGACCGGATAGGCGTCTGCGAGAGTTTGAGAGAGGCCCGAATAGAGGTTGTTCCGGTACACCCGAAATCGCCGTCGCGATTCTTCGTCGAAGCCAGCCGGGCGCGCGTCGGGGTCGGCGCTGGTCAGCGCGCGGACGAAATCCTCTTGGAAGCCGGCCAACGTTTCCATTATGCGGCCCTCGTTCGGCACGACCGGATCAACCGGCGCTCGATCTGTCGCGCCTCCCGGTACAGGTGAGGCCATGACGGCACGTCATTGTCCCATTCCAGCGTCGTCGGTCTGGGCCCAATCCGGTCTATGAGGCGGTCGTAGAGACGCCAGACCTCCTCTGAGACCGATGCACCATGATCGTCGATCAGTAGGGGGCGGCCGGTCGCGTCATCGACGCTGGCGCCGGCGACATGGAGTTCGCCAATGGCATCGGCGGGCAGGCCGTCGACGTAGGCGAAGGGGTCCGTGCCGACGTTGAAGGCGCTGACCTGGATATTGCCCACGTCGATTAGCAGGCCGCAGCCGGTCTTGCGCGCCACCTCGACGATGAATTCGGGCTCCGGAATCGTCGAACTGGGCAGCAGCAGATAGTTTGATGGGTTTTCGATCAGGATTGGGCGGCCGAGCACCTCCTGGACCTCGTCGACCTGACCGCACAAAATAGTGAGCGACTCCTCGGTGAACGGAAATGGTAGGAGGTCGGCGAGATACTTGCCGTCGTGACCGGACCACGCGACATGCTCCGATACCAACCCCGGCTCAAACCGCCTGACGACCGCGCGCAGCGCCGCGAGATGATCGGGATCGGGGCGGCCTGGACTTCCCAGCGACAGTCCCACGCCGTGAACCGACAGTGGGTAGATCGTGCGGATCCTCTCCAGCACGGCCAGGCGAGGCCCCCCTTCCACCATGTAATTTTCTGCGTGAATCTCGAAGAAGCCCAGTTCGGGTCGCTCGCTGATTATCTGGACGGCATGAGCATCCTTCAGGCCCACCCCTGCCCTGGCGGATATTGCGCTCGAGACGCGGCTCGCGCTGTGCGTCTTCTCGAGCGGCTCGCTTTCTGCTGAGGGACCTTCCATCTGAGATACTCGCTGCAAGAAGCACGAAGATCACGCTACGGCGGATTCGACCGGGGGGCGTGCGCCTACCAGCCGAACCCGCCGGTGCTAGTCGTTGCTCAGCTCGGTATGTCGCGCTCGAGCGCCTTGAGGCTGCCGCGGACTTCCCGACCATCGGTCGTTTTGATGACGGTCGCTTCGCAGGTACCAGCCGGCACGAGCTTCCACGCGTTGCCCTGCCAGTTCACCTTGGACGTTCCTGCGCAGGTCGTGCCCGGACCGGCGGCGCAGTCGTTCTTTCCCGCCTCTGACACGCCGTAGCACTTTTCCATGCCCTGAGCGTGCGCCGTGTCCGCGGAAGCCATCGAGACGGCGGCAGCCAGAGCGGATGCCAGAGCGACGGCACTCACCTTGATGTTGTTCATGACGATACTCCCAGTCTGTTGGTTGAAACGACGAAGCGGTTCGGCTCTACCCGCGAAGCCCTGTCCGCAGGCAAGACGCGAAGTCCTCGTCGGGGCGGCACGCATGCGTCTCGGACTGTAGGGACCGATGCGTTCGTGCTCGCCCATATCCGAAAGTTCCGAGCCGACCCCCGGGAAGTTACGTCCCGCAGGAACCTATCCCGCGTTGCCGCTCCGTCGGCGGCCTCCGACGCCATGACGTGCCTGCATCGGCGAACCGACCGAAGCACGGCGGGCGGTGTCAGAAGCGTCTGCGCGACATTGCGTGCGGGGTGCGGTCAGGGATGCAGGACAGCGAGTTGAATATCGCCTTCGACACCGTCCACTCTGCTACAGAACTGAGCGATCCTCCTCTCGTCGGCGTACCCTTGCTCGACTGCAGTCCGGTAGGTCTCGAGCGGCGAGAGCGCACGGGATCCGATCCGCTTGTTGAGCGCCTCCAGCTTCGCCGCGAGGTTCACCGCGCTGCCGATCACTGTGAACTCGAGCCGGTCCGCATCTCCGATGGTTCCGACAACGATCGTGCCCGCTGCTACGGCTGCGCCGACCGAACGGTCGGGCAGACTGCGCAGGCTGCTCGTACCGCCTGGCCACCGGTCGACCTCGGCCACGATCGCGTCGACGGCTCGGAGCGCGTTCGCGGCATAGGTATGGCTTCTGTCGACGGCACCGAACGTGGCCATGATCCCGTCTCCGATGAACTTGTCGATGATGCCGCCATGCGCCCGGATGATCGGCGCGATGCGACGCTGATACTCCGCGAGGACACGGATCACCTCGTTCGGCTCGAGCGCAGCGGAAAAGGACGTGAAGCCGCGGATGTCGACGAACAGAACCGCCGCTTGGCAACGGACACCCTGCTCCGACAGGTCGTCGGCGAGCCGAATACGGGCGGCGATCTCTTTGTCGAAGAATCGGGACAGGTTCGAGGCCGCGCGCTGCTCGCGCACCGCCTCGATCAACAGGCTGCGGGACCGGTGGAGAACCACGTAAAGGATTCCGGCCACGATCGTTACGGAGAGCAGCTTGTCGACCTCGGCCCCGACGAGAAGCGCATTGCCGGTCAGGTAGTCGACATAGCTGCGGGTGACGACGCTCTGGGAGGTTTCGCCGAGGACGACGTACAGTACCAGCGCGAGCCACCCGACGATCGACGCGAGGCCGGATGCGATCAGAAATTTAGGATTAAAGCGCAGGGCGCGCAGTGAAATGAAAATGAAGAAATATAAAAATGTTGGTGCCTTTAGATAAAAAGAGGGCGGCTGACCGTACTGTATATGAAAACTCCATATGAGCACCACGAGCAACGCAATATCGAATCCAACGGACAGGTAGGCCCCCCAATCCGGTATTTCGCTTTTGGCCGACCACAACAGGCCGATCAGCGTCAGGATAAAATATATCGCCAGCACGGCGGGAACGAGCGAGAACTCTGTGCCTCCATCCGTGCGCGGTGACAGGAGGTAGAGGACGGCGAACGCCACCACGATGCAGAGTTGGACCAGCCGCATCATGAGTTCGCTGGATCGGTCTCTCTCCCGGATTCTTGCCGCGACCGTTGCCGGCAGTGCCCCCTGCTCGGACGGCCACAACGCATTCCGCCATACACGGTGCCAACGGCGCCGGGACAAGTCGCCGGTATCTTCAGGCATGGCAGCTCCGGGCGGGTTACGCGAGCCCGGAGCGACATTGTCCCTTCATAAGACGGTCCCTGAACATGGGCTCGCTCCCCGGGGCTGCCGACATGGGCTGATTGGCGTGACGCGTTTCTCCCAAGCGCGCACAAAGGTTACGAGCCCTCGAGTATCCTTGAGGCGGCGAGCGGCCCTCACCTTCCGCCGATCCGTTGGGGGCCGAACGTCGGGAATCCGGACGTCGGCGCGTAACCTTTCTGCCCGGCAGACGAATATGTGAGTGGGTCACGCCGATCGGCGTGGTGTCTGTCCGCGCGGTATTGCCGTGGCCGGAGATGGGTCGCCCGATCGCCACCCTCAGCTTTTATCGGTTCCGTGATGATGAGGCATTCATGATGATAAAGCCCCGTAAGACCGTGCCCGCCCTTGATATTCCGATGGTCGACGGAGACCGTTTCCGGCTCGCCGCGCGCAAACCGCAGACGTTCTTCCTGCTCGTTGCGTATCGCGGCTATCACTGTCCGATCTGCAAGACCTATCTGCGCGACCTGCAGCGCAAGCTGCCGGATTTCGCCGGCCGTGGGGTCGACGTCCTTGCATTCAGCACGGACGATGAGGCTCGGGCGCGTAGAACGCGCGACGAGTGGGAGCTTTCGGAACTGGCGCTCGGCTATGGGCTGGGCATCGAAGATGCTCGCTCGTGGGGCCTGTTCGTGTCCACCGGGATCAAGGAGAGCGAGCCGCCGATGTTCGCCGAACCCGGCCTCTTCCTCATCCGGCCCGACCTGACGCTGTACGCCGCGTCGGTGCAAACGATGCCGTTCGCGCGTCCCGGCTTCGCCGATGTCTTGAACGCCGTTGAGTTCGTCACGAAGAACAACTACCCGGCGCGCGGCGAAGCCTAGACGGCCGCGGTTCCGTGGTCGGGACCATCGGGTCACGCGCCCCTGCTGTCGAGGGAAAGGCTTCACCCGGATGGCGCGCGCGCCTCGCTTCCCTGGCGCTCGCGTTCATGCTCATGGGCTTCGGGTCGATCGAGCGCCTCTTCGCGCCCGGCGCCGAACCCTGGCCGCGATGGGAACGGCACGATCCGAAGGCGACCGCACGTGTCGATCATTCGGTCTGGGAAGATTGGCTAGGGATTTATGTTTCGGTCGGTCCCGACGGCATAGCGCGCGTCGCATACGGGCGTGTCACCCCCGCGGACCGGGCGCGTCTCGACGGCTACATCGGCGCGCTCGCGGCTGTGCCGGTATCGTCGCTCGACCGCGCCGAGCAGCGCGCGTTCTGGGTGAACCTGTACAATGCGCTGACCGTCGCGGTGGTGCTCGACCACTATCCGGTCGGCAGCATCCGCGACATCAATCTGTCGCGGGGCCTGTTCGGGCGGGGGCCCTGGGATCGGTCGCTGGTATCCGTTGAGGGCGAAGCGCTGGCCCTCAATGATATCGAACACCGCATTCTACGGCCCGGATGGCGCGACCCGCGTATCCATTACGCACTCAACTGCGCGGCCCTGGGGTGTCCGAACCTGCTGCCTAATGCGTTCACGTCGGCCAACACGGACGGGCTGCTCGAACAAGCCGCCCGTGCCTACGTCAATCACCCGCGCGGCCTCACGGTCCGGCCAGACGTCGTTCGTCTCTCGAGCATCTATGTCTGGTTCGCGGAGGATTTCGGCGGCAAGGAAGGCGTTCTCACGCACTTGCTCCACTATGCCGACCAGCCGCTTCGGTCCGCCCTCGACCAGACTGTCGCGGCGGGAGCGGACTATGCCTGGGACTATGACTGGCGGCTCAACGAGGCGCGCTAGTCACGTAGTCGGCGCGTCACTTCCGCGTGATGAGCGTAACGGCAGTGGCAGTCCCGGAGAACTCGTCGGCAAGCGTCGCGGCGGCCGTCCTCCAGTTGCCGCGCGCCTGTGCTCAAACAAATAGCCGAGGAAGCTTCCATGCCAGTAGCAGTCGTCTCGCTTGCACGCCGCACCGTCCTGGCCCGTGTGCTCGCTGCGGGGATGTTCGTGGTTGCCGCCGCCATCGCATTCCAGGCAGGGCCGGCAGCCGCCTACGACGAGAACTCGAAAAGCGCGATCAACGTCGACGCGCAGGGGGTCGCTCTGCGCGGCTACGATCCCGTGTCCTACTTCAACGCGGGTACGCCGACCAAGGGGCGCGAGGACCTTACTGCGGTCCATGAAGGCGCACGCTACCAGTTCGCGTCTGCCGCGAACCGGGAAGCATTCATGAAGTCGCCGGGGCAGTACGCACCTTCGTTCGGGGGATTCTGCGCCATGGGCGCGGCACTCGGCAAGAAGCTCGACGGGGACCCGACGATCTGGCGGGTCGTCGACGGCAAGCTCTACCTCAACGTGCACCAGGCCGCCTCGACCCGCTGGCAGGAGGACATCCCCGGCAACCTGGTGAAAGCCAACAACAACTGGCCGACTATCAGGGACAAGTCGCCGGCCGAACTCTGATTCCCAGCGCGGCACCGTCGCCGAACGCCGGTGCCGACTACACCCATGCGCTCCGAAAAAAGCGCCACCATCCAGAGCGACACATGCGCATTGGGATGACGGGTATCGCCGCGCTTTTCCCGCACGGCGGCGGCCTGTCGACGCAGGAGCCTCTTGAGCCTGCTGCGAACGAGAGAATATCATCATCGAGATGACGAGAACTGGTTGCCCTACAGTATCCGGATTGCGCAAGACTGCTCAAACATCTTTGTTTGCGGCACTACTTGCTTGCGCCATGATCTTGTCGTTCTCCTTGGGTCCGACCGCCGATCGCGGCATGCCTGTCCCGACGCTCACGGCGCAGGGATGGGCAGAAGCGGCGCGGACAATGGATGCGATGTCCGACCCGTGTTGCGACGGGCGCGACGCGGATCGATCCGAGCGGTGCACGCCATCGGCGTTCTGCATGATCGCGTGCGGCGCACTGCCCGGCCAATTAACGGCCGAAGGCGGCACTTCAGCGGATCGCTATCAAAAGGTACGCACCGTTGCGTCCGTTGACGAGGCATCGGGCCTGTCGGTTTCACCCATGAGACGACCTCCACGAGTGGTCTGACCGTTCGCACGGCTGCGCCGACGTGCCGCGCCGCCGAACCGTCATGACCAATCAAGGAGGTTTTCATGTTTCGCAGGATCCCTGCGCGCGCGGCATTGATGCTTGCTGCCGTACTGGCGTTTCTCGGCCTTTGGGTCGCTGTCGACGCCGAGGCCTCATCCTATCGCTTCGAAGCAGTGTCGGCGGCGGTCCCCGTCGGCAAGGCCGTTCGTGTCGCCGCGCGCCTCGTCGGGCCGGATGGCAGACCGGTGCCGATCCAATCTGTCGTCGTGACATCCACACGCCTCGACATGGGGCCAGACGGGATGGCGATGATGGAAGCGCCACTCAGACCGATTACTGCGGATGGGTCTGGGATCTTCGCGTTTGAAACCGACATCGTCATGGCCGGCCAATGGGCGCTGACCATTGAGGCAGCGAAACCGGGTGAGACTGAACCCGTCAGCGGCGTGGTCATCTATACGGCCGCCGAGAAGCTGGCCGCCGCCGCGACCACGGCGGGAGAACGCCGGATCCTCTATTACCGGAACCCTATGGGCCTGCCCGATGTCTCCCCGGTCCCGAAGAAGGACCCGATGGGGATGGATTACATCCCCGTCTACGAAGACGAGATGGCCGGCCCTGCCGGCACGGTGCGCGTCAGCGTGGAAAAGGTCCAACGCGCCGGTGTGCGCACGGCTCGCCTGGAGCATCATTTGTTGTTCCGCACCGTACGCGGTGCCGGCGTGATCACCGCGGACGAATCGCGGCTCGCAACTGTGACCGCCAAGTTCGACGGCTTCGTGCATCGCCTGAATGTGCGTACGACCGGAGAGAGGGTGAAAGCCGGCCAGCCCCTGCTGACCGTGTGGATCGAAAGCGGTGACCTGCTGCGGAGAATGGTCGATCTGGCGGGCGCGCGGCTTGGCGGCGCCCGCGATGCCGAAACGGCTGCGCGCACTCTGCGCCTGTTCGACGTGCCGGAGAATGTCATTGCGGAGATTGCACGCACGCGTTCGGCCGTCCGTACGATGCCATTCAATGCTCCTTCAAGCGGCACCGTCATCGAGAAGCCGGCAGTCGATGGCATGCGCTTCGCCGCTGGGGACCTGCTGTTCCGGATCGCCGACCTCTCGCGCATCTGGATCGTCGTGGACGTTGCGGAACAGGACCTCGCCTTCATCCGCAGCGGTCAGGACGCGCGGCTCACATTGCCGTCCCAACCCGGGCGGCAGATCGAAGGCACGGTCGACTTCATCTATCCGGAGCTCGATCCCGCAACACGCTCCGTCAGGGTGCGGATCGTCGTCCCGAACACGGATGGGCGGCTGAAACTCGGCCTTTTCGCGCACGCCGAAATCGAGGCGCAGATCGGCAACGAGCCGGTTCTGGCGATCCCGGCGTCGGCCGTCATCGACGATGGAGCGCGGCAGGTGGCGTTCGTCGCCAGGGGCGAGGGCCTGTTCGAACCGCGCGACCTCACGCTCGGCGCACGCGCCGGAGCGCTGATCGAGATCATCGACGGCCTGTCCCAAGGTGAAGAGGTCGTCGTCAACGGCACGTTCCTGATCGACGCCGAGAGCAACCTGCAGGCCGCGCTGGCGGCTTTCACTGCCGAGAGACCGTCCCGATGATCGTCCGCCTCATCGAATGGTCGGCGCGCAACATCGTTCTGGTACTGATCGGAACGGCGTTCACGGTCCTCGCGGGCCTCTATTCCGTCTCACGCATCCCGCTGGATGCCATCCCCGATCTGTCGGACACGCAGGTCATCATCGTCACCGATTTTCCCGGTCAGGCACCCCAAGTGGTGGAAGACCAGATTACCTTCCCGCTGACGACGGCGATGCTGAACGTGCCTCGGGCGCGGGTGGTGCGCGGCTTCTCGTTCTTCAGCGTGTCTTTCGTCTACGTCCTGTTCGAGGATGGAGCGGATCTCTATTGGGCGCGGAGCCGCGTGCTCGAATTCCTGAACGCCGCAGCCGACCGGCTCCCGGCGGGCGTCACACCCGCGCTGGGACCGGATGCGACAGGCGTCGGCTGGGTCTACCAATACGCGATCAAATCCTCCGACCGGAACCTCGCGGAACTACGCTCCCTGCAGGACTGGCAGGTACGCTTCGCCGTCGCCAGGGCCGAGGGGGTTGCCGAAGTTGCGAGCGTCGGCGGCTTCGTCAAGCAATACACGATCGTCGTGGATCCGCACCTCCTGAAGCATACCGGGATTACGTTGGCCCAGGTGCGCGGTGCGGTGCGAGCAAGCAATCGCGATGTCGGCGGCAGAACGATCGAACTCGCCGAGACTGAATTCATGATCCGTGGACGCGGTTACCTCAACGGCATGGAAGATATCGAGAAGATCGTTCTGAAGGCTGATGGTGGCACCCCTATTCTGCTGCGCCACGTGGCGCGCGTCGAACTGGCGCCCAGCGAGCGGCGTGGTATCGCGGAAATGGATGGCGAAGGCGAGGTGGTCAGCGGGATAGCGCTGCAACGTCATGGTGAGAACGCCCTCGATGTCATCGCGAACGTCAAGGACGAGCTCGCGGCGGTGGCCTCAAGCCTGCCGGAAGGCACCGAAATCGTCGAGGTCTACGACCGCTCGCACCTGATCCACCGCGCGATTCGCACGCTGGTCACGACTTTGATCGAGGAGAGCATCGTCGTGGCTCTCGTCTGCTTTCTGTTTCTTTGGCATGCGCGCAGCGCCCTAGTCGCGATCGTTACGCTACCTGCCGGCATCCTGATGGCGCTCACCGTCACCTATGCCCTCGGCATTCCGTCGAACATCATGAGCCTCGGCGGCATCGCAATCGCCATCGGAGCGATGGTCGATGCTGCGATCGTGATGATCGAGAATGCCCACAAACGTTTGGAGCACGCGCCGCCGGGTGCGTCACGGACCGATGTGCTGATTGGGGCCGCTCAAGAGGTTGGCCCGGCTCTTTTCTTCAGCCTGCTCATCATCACGGTCTCGTTTCTTCCGATCTTCACGCTGGAGGCGCAGGAAGGCAGGTTGTTCAAACCGTTGGCGGCAACCAAGACCTTCGCAATGGCGGCCGCCGCGCTCCTGTCCATCACGCTCGTCCCCGCGCTGATGGTGCTGTTCATCCGGGGCAGGATCGTCCCGGAGGCGAGGAACCCGATCAACCGGCTCCTAATCTGGCTGTACCGCCCCGTCATTAGGTGGGTGCTGCGGGCGAAGGCGATCACCATCCTGGCGGCGGTTGTCGCGCTGGGTTTTTCGGTCGTCCCGTTCATGCGTATCGGTTCTGAATTCATGCCAAACCTAAACGAGGGCACGCTGTTCTACATGCCGACGACGCTCCCCGGCCTATCAGTCACGAAGGCGGCGGAGCTGCTCCAAACCCAGAACAAGATCATCAAGTCCTTTCCCGAGGTTGCGTCGGTCTGGGGCAAGGCGGGCCGGGCCGAGACGGCGACCGACCCGGCACCGGTGGAGATGTTTGAGACTATCATCAACCTGAAGCCGGAGGCGGATTGGCGCAACGGCATGACCCTCAACGAACTGATCGCCGAAATGGACGCCGCATTGCAGTTTCCCGGCGTTTCAAACGCTTGGACGATGCCGATCAAGGCGCGCATCGACATGCTGTCGACAGGTATCCGTACGCCGGTAGGCATCAAGGTCTTCGGTCCCGACCTCGTCGAACTGGAACGCCTTGCCAAGGAGATCGAAGCCGTTCTCAGATCCGTTCCCGGAACATCCTCTGCCTTTGCGGAACGTGTCAACGGCGGCTACTTCCTGGACATTCGGCCCGATCGCGACCGTATCGCCAGGTATGGGCTCAGCATGGATACGGTGCAGGACACGGTGGCGATGGCGCTGGGCGCGGAGACCGTCACCACCACGGTTGAAGGCCGCGAGCGCTACGACGTGGTCCTGCGCTATCCCCGTGCGATCCGGAGCGATCCTGAAGCGATAGCCCGTGAGGTGCTCGTATCTTTGCCCAACGGCGCTGCCATTCCCCTGGGTGAGATTGCGTCGGTGGAGCGATCCCGCGGACCGACCATGGTGCGAACCGAGGGCGGCCGGCCAGTTGTCTATGTGTTCGTCGATATCCGTGACCGTGACCTCGGTGGCTATGTGGATGAGGCCAGGGCAGTCGTGGCCGAACAGATCTCCCTGCCGGCAGGGTACGTGTTGTCCTGGAGCGGCCAGTTTGAACATCTCGCACGTGCGCAGGAGCGACTCGCTGTCGTCATTCCAGCGACGCTCCTGGTGGTTTTCATGCTTCTCTACCTTAACTTCCGGCGCTTGACAGAATCGCTGATCGTCATGCTGTCTCTGCCCTTCGCCCTGGTCGGCGGTCTTTGGCTGATGGACCTCATGAACTTCAACATGAGCGTTGCCGCAGTCGTGGGCTTCATCGCTCTGGCGGGTGTCGCCGCCGAAACCGGCGTCGTAATGCTGCTCTACCTCGATCACGCACTCCTGGACGCCAAGGCTGCGGCGGCTGCTGCCGGGAAGCGCTTCGGTCGTGTCGAGCTTCACGCTGCCATCATGGAAGGCGCCGTTGGCCGGGTTCGACCTAAAATGATGACCGTCGTCACGATCATGGCAGGTCTCCTCCCGATCCTCTGGTCGACCGGTGCGGGCTCCGAAGTGATGCAGCGGATCGCCGTTCCGATGATCGGGGGCATGGCGTCTTCGACTCTGCTGACATTAATCGTCATTCCAGCCATCTACGCGGTCATCCATGGTTCATCGTTGGCATCGCAATGCACCGCTGGAAAGGACGATCGGAACGGGCGGACCAGCGGCACGTGAGTGCAAGCGAACTGGACCGCAGGGACTCGTGCCGCCGTGTGCAACATGGCTGGTGCTCGGTAGGAGGCGCATATCAGTAACCGGATTTACCGTTGCGACGATGATGGGAGATGCGCCGCTCACCACCTTGGGAGGCTCTGGCTACTTGTGCCGAGGCGATAGCCATACGCCAAGCATGCTGCCGGCCATCGCCGCCGCGAACCAGAGCCAGCCGTGTAGGCTGCCCGAGGCGATGCCTCCGAAGAGCGCGCCGATGTTGCATCCGAACGCCAGCCGGGCGCCATAGCCCATTAGGACGCCGCCCAGCAGCGCCGTGCCAGCGGTCCGCACCGAAAGCGGCCGGATCCTCGGCTCTTCACGTCGCCGACGCCAAACGGCCACGACGGTAGCGCCGCAGACGATCCCGACATTCATGACGGTCGTCGTGTCGGCGAGCACGGGCGCCGCCAGCGCTTCAGCCGGAAATGGCCACGACCAGAAGGTCCAACTCCCGATGTCGGCGCCCATCGTGGCCAGGATCTTCGCCCCCCACAAGCCGAAGCCGAATGTGATACTCCAGGGATGACCGGCCACCGCCAGCGTCGCGAAGTTCAAGAGCGCCAGCGCGACTGCCGCCGCCAGAAGCGGCCATGGTATGCGGATGACCTTCCGCCAGCTCGGGCAGACTGCCCCCTCTCCCAAAGAGACGAGCAGGAACAGCGCGGCGAGGGCCGCGAGCTGCAACAGCACGGCCGGCCCCGGCCCGACGGCTTCAGGAAGCGACACTTCACCCAGAGACGGCTGGGATAGCCACCACGGGAGATGCGCGGTACCGGCGACCGCACCAGCCACGAAAGCAATCAGGACCACGACCAGCCGTAGATTGCCTGCCCCAACTGCGACCAGCGTCCCGGACGCGCATCCGCCAGCGCATTGCATACCGAGGCCGAACAGAAATGCCCCGACGGCCACGGACAGGCCGGCCGGGGCGACCGCCCCGGCGATCGGGTTGCCGGCGGCGAGGCTGGGTATGAACAGGCATGTGGCGATGGCCAGCATCACGAACTGGGCGCGGAGCCCAGCCCCGTGGCCTTCGCTGATCCAGGCGCGCCAGGACCCGGCGAAGCCGAAACCGGTAGCGAGGAGAATGGCACCGATCGCCATGCCGATCAGCAGGAGCACGAGGCCGTCAGGGTGGATGGCTGCAGACCAGATGATGGCCGTGCCGGCAACGGCTGCAGGTCCGACGGCGGTGGCGAAAAGCCCGGCGGGACGCTCGATGCACCACCTGCGTGATGCGCGGCATGGCGCTGTTCGGGGCGGCGCCTCGATGGACGTCGGTTCCTGTGCCATGGCCGCCCCTACGACGACCGGCCGCCGCTACGCGTCGAGCGCATTCAGCGCCCGAGCGTGAGCGGCGGCCGGCGCCTCCCTGCCTGCGGCGTTCTTACTTCTTCTTGCCGGCGCAGGGATTGGCCTTCGCCGCACAGGGATTGGCTTTGCACTTCGCCGCGCAGGGGTTGGCCTTGCCCTTTGCCGCGCAAGGATTGGCCTTCGCCGCGCAGGGATTGGCCTTGCACTTCGCCGCGCAGGGATTGGCAGCCTGGGCGAGCTGCATGGGCGTGGCCGGCGCGGCGACGGCGACGGGAGCCGCGAAGGCGGCGGCCGCGAGGGCGGTCATGCTCACGGCGACGAGTCTGTGCTTATGCATGGATAACCTCCGATGTTCGTAGAACGCTGTTCTCCCACCCACCTGGCGCATACCAAGCAGCCGGCTCGCAGTGATTCCAGTCGGCGGCGAAAAAGTTACGGCGGAAGCGTTATCGGTCGTTCGACCTGATCATCCACACGGATGGCAAATCAAATCCCGTCGCCGAACGATGAGCACTCGCATCGGGTTTCGAGATCGCGCGCTAGATCATCACGATGTCTTGAAGGCACATGCCGTCACCGATTCGCGCCGGCCGATGAATCAGGGTCATCCAACCAAGTCGGCAAGATCCTTCCCCATGGCCGATCACAGTGTGGGAACGGTCGCGTGCACAGCTTCGTCGCCGAAGCGCCGTGGCCTCCCGCGATGATCCTTCCGGACGGCGCTGGTGAGGCGGCAGGCGTTGTGGCCGGGCTACGTCAAACCATGCCCTTCTTACTTACAAAGTAATGGCGCCTTCGCGGCAAAATTAAAATCTGATGTAACCTCTACTCTACATCACAAGAAACCTTCTTCGCAGGCTTATCGGGCTGGTTTGAAGCAATCCGCTCCAGGATCCTGTTGGTCAAAATTGGATATTCGGCGCCTCACCGCACGCATGAACTGCGTCAGCGAGAGCTTTTTCTCGTGGCGCCGATAAGTCCACAAAATAATGGGAGAAGAAGGTGGGTCGCAGATTGATTCAGTGTCTCATGGCGTCGGTCGCGCTCGGCTTGCTGATGCCGTCGGTGGCAGGCGCGCAGCAGTCCGAGATTGAGCGGCTGAAGGCCGAGCAGGAAGCGTTGCGTCAGCGCATCGAACGCATGGAAGTGCAGCAGCGAATGCCCGAACAGCATCAGGATCCGCTGTTGCGCCAACGTATCGAGCGCCTGGAGTCCGAACAGTCGAAAGCGGCGGCCGCCAAAGGCGACGCCAAGGTGCCGCGGTTCGTCGAGAGCATCAACGACGACATCCGCCTCACCCTTTCGGGCCAGGTCAACCGCGCCGCCCTCTACGCCAACGATGGCGACGAGGATCAGGTGTTCCATGTCGACAACGACAACTCTTCCACTCGCCTGCTGTTTCGCGGCGTCGGCAGGTTCGACGAGGATCTCACGGTCGGCACGCAGATCGAAGTGCAGATCGAATCGAATTCCAGCTTCGACGTCAGCATCGGCGGCGAACCGGCCGGGTTCAACACGGTCAGTTTTACCGAGCGGAAGCTCGAGCTCTTCTTCGACAGCAAGACGTTCGGGCGGCTTTGGCTCGGTCAGGGCGACACCGCCTCCAACGGTACGTCGGAGAGCGACCTATCCGGCACGGCCGTTGTCAGCCTCGCATCGGGGGCATGGCTGATGGCCGGTAGCATTCGCTTTCAGGAGGACGGCACCACGGGTCCCCGGGTGCGCGACGTCTTCTCCGACTTCGACGGCTTGAGCCGGGACGACCGCATCCGATACGACACCCCCTCGTTCGAGGGCTTCAAATTCTCCACCAGTCATGTCGACGGCAGCGCCTGGGATGCGGCACTCACCTATGCCGGCGAGATTTCGGGGATCAAGACGCGCGCCGCGATCGCCTACGCCGATGCTGACAACAAGAACAACCGCAACCTCGAACAGGTCAACGGCTCGGCTTCGGTGCTGTTTCCCTTCGGTCTGAACTTCACCCTCGCGGCGGGCCAGCAGGACCTGGAGAAAGACGGTCGCGATCCGTCCATGTATTATGCCAAAGTCGGCTACATACTCTCTCCATTCTCGATCGGCAGCACTGCCGTGTCGGCGGACTGGCAGCTGGTCGAGGACCGCGATCGTTCCGGTGACGAAGCGACGACGTACGGTCTTGCGCTGGTTCAGAACATCGACCGAATCGCTACGGAGGCCTATGTCGCTGCCAGGATGTACGAACTGGACAGGCGTGGCGCCGACTTCGATGACATCTACGCCGTGATGGCCGGCGCGCGCGTGAAGTTCTGAGCCTCAGTCATCATCCGGGAGGAACAATGATGGTGTTGCGCTACGTCATCGCGGCACTTTCGGCTGCGGCTCTGGCGGCCTGTGCCAATGTGAAACCGTTCGACTACGCCGCCCCGCACGAGGTCAAGCCGGGGCCGGGAATTTTCTCGGGTCAGGACGGAGAGTTCGTTCTGCTTGGGAAGCCGAAGACCTGACGTCTGCGATTGCCGCGCCGACGGAGAC
Organism: Constrictibacter sp. MBR-5; assembly: GCF_040549485.1. Classification (NCBI taxonomy): domain Bacteria; kingdom Pseudomonadati; phylum Pseudomonadota; class Alphaproteobacteria; order Rhodospirillales; family Allostellaceae; genus Constrictibacter; species Constrictibacter sp. MBR-5. The sequence continues at coordinate 22,359 of NZ_JBEPTK010000026.1, read as the reverse complement.
GGGACGCCCCGCTTCTCCGGCGGCCGGCCGCTGGTGCCGTTTTTTTTTCGAAGGCATCTCAGCCCGCACAGCAGGACAGCTTGGCCAAGTCCCTGTCGAAGGTCTGGGCAGCGAGCTTCAACCCTTCGACCGTGGTCAGGTACGGGAATATCGTCTCACCCAGCGCCTTCGCGGTCATACCGAACTTGAGTGCCAGCGCCAGCGTCTGGATGCTGTCGGCGCCTTCCGGTGCAAGGATCTGGCCGCCGAGCAGGCGGTCGGTCTTGGCATCAGCGACCAGCTTAATCAGTCCGCGTGTGTCCCGGGCAGCCAGTGCGCGCGGTATCCGGTCGAGCGGCACTACGGAGATCTTGACCTCATGACCGGCAGCCTTCGCCTCGCTCAGACCCACGCCCGCCACCTGCGGGTCGGTGAATACCACCCACGGCATGGCACTGTTGTCGTAGGAAAGGCTGTCGTCGTTCAGCGCATTGAGCGCGGCCAGCTTGGCCCCATAGGCCGCCATGTATACGAACTGGTCGCGGTCGGTCACGTCGCCCGCCGCATAGATGCCCGGCTTCGACGTACGCATGCGACCATCGACCACGATAGCGCCGCGGCCGTCTTGTGCGACGCCGGCATCCAAGAGGCCAAGGGCCTTAGTGTTGGGGGTGCGCCCCGTGGCGACCAGAAGCCGTTCCGCGTTCAAATCGATGCGCTGTCCGTTGTCTTCGACGCACACCGTAACGCCGCTCGCATCGTCGCGGCAGGCATCGTAGGTTATGCCACAATGGAGCGTAATGCCCTCGCCGAGGAAGACCGCCGCTAGGGCGTCGGAAACTTCCGGCTCCACCTGAGGCAGGAGCCGTGACCGGCAGACGAGGGTCACGGCGACACCCACGCGCGCCATCATCTGGGCAAGCTCTGCGCCGATATAGCCGCCGCCGATGACGATCAAGCTCTTGGGAAGTTCCTCTAACTCCAGCAAGGTGGTGCTGGTCAGGTAGCGTACGTTCTCGATGCCGGGAATCCGCGGCACGGCGGGTCGCCCACCGGTGGCGATGACGACCTTGCCGGCAGCGACAGGGGTGTCATCGACGATGACCCCTGCACCGTTCAGCCGCGCCGCGCCTTCGATATACGCAATGCCATTATACTCGGGCAGGAGGTCGGCGTACTTCTTCTGCCGCAGCGTGGAGACGAGGTCGTCCTTGGCGGCGATCAGCTCCCGCCAGTCATCCACACCCGCCTCGCCGGAAATCCCCGGAAATCGCCCCGCCGCCCGCGCGCCGTGCAGCGCCTCGGCCGCTCGGATCATGGTCTTCGACGGAACGCAGCCGACATTGACGCAGGTGCCGCCGATGGTGCCGCCACCGATCAGCGCCACGTTGGCGCCCTGTTCGGCTGCCGTGATCGCGGCGGAGAACCCCGCCGAGCCCGCGCCGATGACGGCGAGGTCGTAGGAGTTCTTCTTTGCGTCAGTCGTGCAGCAGTCGGTCATGTCAGGCTCTTTCCTCGGTGGTTTGCGTTTCGATTGCGCAACAGGCCGCAGCGCGGTTCCGTCGCCACAACCCGTAGGCCGTCAGCCTCAGGAACAGCGCGAGCGCTGGCAGCAGCACATAGTCGATCCAGTCGAGCCAGGCGGACAGGCCGACGGCGCCAAGGGCGATCACCAGAACCGGGGTGAAGCAGCAGATGGCGGCGTTGACCGAGCAGACCATGCCGGTCTTGACGATGGTCGCATCCTTCCTCGATCTCAGCGTTTGATTGCTGCCGGATAACCTGCGTCGGTAGAAGCGGCGGCAATGGCTTCAACGGACGTCACGGCCGGGTCGAAGATGGCGGTTGCCGTCCTGGCGGCGTAGTCGATCTGAACCGACTGCACGCCGGTCACGTTCTCTATGGCCTTCTTCACTGTGACCGGGCAGAGCGCGCAGGTCATATTCTCCACCGTAAACGTCGCCGATTGCACGGCCGCGACCTGGGCGGCCGCCGGCGGAGCGGAAAGGGATGGGAGCACCGTCAGGCCCACGGCGCCGAACCCGCCCACGGCAAGCAGGGCGGCGGGGAGCATAAGTGGTCGGTTCATGTCGGGTCTCCTTAGTAAAAAAATGGCGCCCACCAGTCGATCGTCAGCGCCAGAACGACCAGCGCGGTCGCAACCCAGAGGGCGGTCTTGGTGATGAGGGCGGATTGAGGTTTCGCGCAGTAGGAGCCGTCCACACAGGTGGGCTTGGCCTTGAAGTAGACCTGCCGGAAGCCGAGCCCGATGAAGACGAGCGCCACGATGGCGAAGTACGGCTTGTAGGGTTCCAGCGCCGTGAGCGTGCCGATCCAGGCGCCGGAAATCCCCAGCGTCAGCAGCATCAGCGGCGCGATGCAGCAGGCCGAGGCCAGGACAGCACCAATGACGCCGCCGGTGGCGAACCAGCCGTTTCGCTTGTCCGCCTCGCTATCGGCTTGCGGTACCTCGGTTTCCGTTCGCGTGGTGTTCATGCGTCGTGGTCCTCGCCTCCGTTCTGATGTTCAGATAAGGTCTGTAGTCACTACAGGCTCAAGAGGGAAAATTTGCGAGATGACCGACCATGATTCCGGGAAGGGTGTGCAGCGCGCGGAACTGGCGCGGCGCACGGGCTGCAATCTGGAGACCATCCGCTACTACGAGAAGATCGGCATGATGCCGGTGCCACCGCGCACCCCTGCCGGCTACCGCGTTTATGACGGACAGCACGTCTCGCGTCTGCGCTTCATACTGCGCGCGCGCAGACTCGGCTTCGCCCTCGAGGAAACCCGCGGACTTCTTGGCTTGGTGGACGGTGGAACACAGACCTGTGCGGAGGTGAAGGAAAGAACGGAGCGGCACCTTGCAGACGTGCGCATGAAAATCGCCGACCTGAAGCGCATCGAGCGCGTACTGGTGGCAACGGCGGCGCAATGTTCTGGCCAACAGGTGCCGGAGTGTCCCGTCCTGGATGCACTCGCATCTTAGATGCGTGTCTGAGAAATATCTCTGGGGACGGTGTCATTCGTGGGGAGTCGGACCCGGCGCGGGAGCGCCGAGACCGAAGACGCGGGCGCGGGCAGAGTGTGTGACAGCAGTTTTGCAGCCCGTCCCGTGGAGCGCGACGAGCAAACGGCGAGTGGGCGTGGGCGGCAGGATATCTAAGCCGGCTCCGCCGAAGCCGATTCCCCGCAGAGCAGACGGACCTGGTCCTCGACCGATATCGCCATGTAGGACATCACCTCGGTGCGGCGGTCTTCGAAGACCGTGGCAGCGGGTGCGCGGGACAGGCAATCGCGGAGGACGTGGTCGCGCGCCTCCAGCAGCGAAACGATCTGGGGCCGGAAGAGCCGCACCATGGCCGTCAGCCATCGATTGACCGCCAGGTTCGGCCGGATCACGTCGATTGCGAAGGCGTCGATCATCTTCACGACATCCTGCGCCGGGTACCAGATGTCTCCGGTCACCCAGCGGTTGGTGGTGAAGAGCCCGATCGGCAGCCCGCGTGGGTCCATGGAGATCGCCACCAGGTGCGTCAGGATGGCGTTCTCCCCCTCCGGAAGCTCCTGGCCCGGAAACGGGACGGCTCCCGCCGGCATGCCCCGTTCGCGCATGAACAGATGAAAGTGACCATGCTCGCTCGTGCCGCGCTCCTCCGGTGGATGTGCGTGGTAGTAATACTGGGCACCCGTCTCGGGATCGTAGGCGTCGTTCTCCGGATAATGCTCCCACTCGACGAAACCGTCCGACTCGCGGAGAACCTCGCCGACGACATTCTCCTCTGTCTTGGCGAACAGGCGATGGAGTTCGATCAGCTCGAATGCCGCGTCGCGGAGGCCGTCACGGTCCACGCCTTCCGATCCCGAGAAGGCAGCGCGCTGATCGAGCACGATCGTTGGCGCGCCTGCGCTCTCGCTACGTTCACCAGCGCCCGCTTCTTCCTCGACCATGGTGTCCTCGAACCACGTCATCCCGCTGCAGATGCGTTCAAGTTGCTGCCGCAGCCATGGGGTCGATCTTCTCGATCTCCGAGAAGATCCGGCGATTTGCCAAGGTGAAGACGCCCACGACGACCGATACCGGCCCGAGGTGCCACACGAGCACCATGATCGCGGCGTCCAGGTAATGGAACAGCTGGAGCCCGGCCGAAACCAGCGCGGCCATGGAGAGGCTGCCGATCATTGCGGTGAGCGCCGGCCTGACCGGCGCTGCATGCCGCAGCATGAACAGCATGCCAGTCCCCAGAGGAAGGCTCGTCAGCGCGATCACGGCGAAACAGCTGAAGCTGGTCCCGAGGACGAGTCCGTCCGGGCCCACCCGCAACCAGTCTGTAAAGCACCCGTAGCCCAGCCCGGCGATCCACAGCAGAAGGGGCGGAAGCGGGAGCAATGCCCACCGTGAAGAGCGGTCGGGAAGAGCGATGTGAAACGCCGCGACCGCCGCCAATAGCCCCGTGAGAATCGACGCGATCCACGAGGTCTTCACGAACGGCCGCGCGAATGTCTCCATCAGGTCGGGCCGGAGCCCGTGCAAAATCACCATGGTGGTGACGACCGCTCCCGCGACCGCCAACCAGATGGCTGCCCCCACCACCGGGTGGACCACTCTTCTGACGGGGCGCACATCGGCAACCAGCCGCTCGAGAAGATCCTCTGTTCGAAGTTCCGCCAAGACGCGTCTCCCGCTCACTCGCTGCCGACGAACCGACGACGCAACGTCGCGACCGCCCGATGCACTCCGACCTTCAGGGCCGTAACGGACACACCGGATATCGTCGACGCTTCTGCGAGGGACAGTTCCCGCAGCTTGGTCAACTCGATCGCTCGCCGTTGTCCGGGCGGCAGCGCGGTGATCGCCGCACGAAGTTCGCCCGCTCTGATCCTGTCTTCTGCAAGGTTCCAGTCTTCGGTGAAAAAGGTTTCGCTTCCTCGGTCGGGTGGCGCTTCGACATGGTTCCGCCGTCCCAGCTGATGAAGGCGATCGGCAATCCTTCGACGCGCGATCGTCACGAGCCACGGCCGAAACGGCCGCGACGGGTCGTAGGTGTGGCGGATGGCGTGGATCGTCACGAGCGTCTCCTGGACGACGTCCTCGGCATCTTCGTGTGTGGGTAGCCTCCGATGTGCGATACGCCGGAGATAGGGCAGCAGTTCGGTCAGGAGTTGGCGATAGGCGCTCTTGTCGCCGGCCTGCGATGCCGCCATCAGGGCACCCCAGACGTCCCGGACCAGTTCAGCGTTGTTGTCCACCGCTTTTGTATGCCTCTTCGATGCAGTTCCGATCCATCGGGCGGCCGCGGTCGCCGCTTGATCGGCACATCCATCTTGAAGCGCCGCATCGCCGCTGGCCAGCGGTCGCATCGATATATCACCTTTTTGTGAGCCGGGACCGGTAACTTTCAGAGTTGTTGCGGCGAAATTCCGAGCACCTCGTCCGAATAACTGTGCGCAGACGCATGGTCCGAAAGTACCCGTCCGGGCGAAAGGCGCCGAATTTTGGCTGCACACGGCCAAAATCACCAAGACAACTGAATGACTGAAGGTAAGGAAACGAGAATGAGCTCGCAAAAGGTGAGAACTGTCGCGGCATTGAGCTCGGTTATAGCCGTCGGAGGCCTTCTGGCGGCGACATCATTGCCTGCCGCGGGGCAGTCGAGAGCGCCGTGCGCTCCCAAATCGGCCTGTGCCGCCCGCAACCCCTGCGCAGCAAAAAGCCCCTGCGCGGCTAGGAATCCCTGTGCGGCCAAGAATCCTTGTGCGGCCAAGGCCCCGGCCTCGGGCGGTGCTGGACGCGATCTGAACCTCGGAGGCTATTTTCCCGCGGGCTCTTCACGAGCGGGCGATGCGCAGTGGCGCCGAGACAATTTCGAGAAGTTCGGCAACTGACAGCGGATCTGAACGGGTGGGATCGGCGCAGAACCGCCGGTCCCACCTGCGGCAACCGCTTGTCGGGCAGCAACTCCCCGTTTCTGCCCTGCGATTCCATGAGGGCGTAACCTTACGGTGCTCCGCAGGGAACCCCACCCGAGCAGGTCATGTCGGCCGCTGCGGGACGGCTTCGTGACGACGGTTGTTCGCACCATATCGTCGCCGGCGCGCACGACAGTCTGCCGAAGACACTCATCCGCGACTCTCGGGTCTCTGGTACATGGCGTATGTCCTTATTTTCTCCCTGATCGGGCTGGGGCTTCTGAGCCTGGTGGTCTCGCCGCGGGTCCGCACGGTCGAGGGGTTCTTTTACGGCGCCGACGAGGAGGGGGCGCCCCCTGGCCTCTGGACACTCGTCCTGTCGCAAGTGACGACTTGGATATTCGCCCGCTCTCTCCTGAACGCCGCCATTCTTGGCTATCTGTTCGGCATTGCCGGGACCGTCGCCTATGCGACCTATTACGGCTCGTTCCTTGTCGGCGCGCACGTCGTGGACGGCATCCGCTTCAAGCACGGCTTCAGGAACATCCAGTCGTTTCTCGTTGCGGATTTCGGCCGTTTCGGCGAATGGACCTACAATTTCGTCGTCGCGCTGCGCCTGTTGAGCGAGGTTTTCGCGAACCTGCTGGTGGTCGGCATCATCTTCGGCAGCGCGGGCTCGTATCCATACGCCATCGCCATCGTTGCAGTCGCCGCATTGACGCTGAGCTACGGCGCGATGGGCGGACTGCGCGCGTCGCTGAAGACCGACGTCGTCCAGATGACGGTGTTGCTGGGGCTCCTGGCGGCGCTGCTCGCGACCGTGGTGCTGCGTGCGGACTTCGCCTGGGTCCCGGTGCTAGCGAGCAGCCCGGACTTCACGAGCCCGGGATGGGTGCTGCTGGCAGTCGCACTCCTGCAGGTCTGGAGTTACCCGCTGCATGATCCGGTGATGACGGATCGCGGCTTCCTGGCCGATCGTCACACGACGATGCGGAGCTTCTATCACGCCTTCTGGATCAGTCTCGTCTGCATCCTCGCCTTCGGCCTGGTCGGGGTGTTTGCCGGCCTTCACCGCGATGGCGACGAAGTGTTGATGGATACGCTGGGACGACTTCTCGGCGGCGGCACGATGGTGCTCGTCAATCTCGCCCTCATCGTCTCCGCCGTCTCGACGCTGGACTCCACGCTCTCCAGTGCCTCGAAACTGGTCGTAGTGGACATGCGCATCGCGCAGCCATCGATCCTGAACGGACGCATCGCCATGGTGGCCTTTCTGGTCGGCGGGCTGGGCCTGCTGTTCGTCGGCAGCAAGGACCTCTTCTCGGCCGTCGCCGTGAGTGGCACGGCGTCGATGTTTCTTGCGCCGGTCGTCTTCTTTCGGATCTGGGGAGATTTTCGTGTTCCGCGCTGGTCGTACGCTACGGCTTTCGCCTTGGCGATGTCGGGATCGATCGGCTATTTCGTCGATAGCGCTGGCCATTTCGCGCTTTTCGAACCGATGTTCGGCCCGATCCACGACTACACGAAGTTGTTGATCGTGAGTCTCTCGGTCCTCGGAGGCGGGATGCTGGCGTTCGCCCTCGGAAGCTGGCGCGGCGTGAAAGAGGCTTCCGCGTGATGGCTCCGGGCTCAGGTGGTGGGCCCCGGCCGCCCCGCACCGTGCGCCAAAGGCTCCTCGTCGGCCTGGCCGTTTCGGCTGCGTTGGGACTGCTGCTGGTCGTGTGGTTCGCCCTGCCGATCGACGAATGGATGCTGCGCCTGGAGCATTGGGTCGAACGTCTCGGCATGTGGGGTTTCGCTGCGTTCGGCCTCGTGTACGTGCTCGCAACCGTTCTGCTCGCCCCGGCGTCCGCCCTGTCGATCGTCGCCGGTCTCGTCTTCGGCGTCATGGGGATTCCCCTGGTCCTGGCCGCTGCGACGGTCGGAGCGTCGGCCGCCTTCCTGATTGGCCGGTACATTGCGCAGGGAAAGGTGCAGGCGATGCTCGACGGTCGCCCGCGCTTCGCGGCCATTGATCGCGCGGTAGGGGACGAGGGGTGGAAGGTGGTGCTTCTCCTTCGCCTCAGCCCATTGGTGCCGTTCAATCTTCAGAACTATTTCTTTGGAATCACCCGCATCCCGTTCCGTGACTACGTGCTCGCGACCTTCGTCGGCATCGCACCCGGAACAGTGGTCTTCGTCTGGCTGGGCATCATGGGGCGCGCCGCGACCACAGACAGCACCGACGTCGGCCTGCTGCGCTGGGTGCTGTTCGGGGTGGGACTGCTCGCAACGGTGGGTGTGACGGTCCTGATCGGCCGCAGAACCCGGACGAAGCTTCGAGAAATGGGAATCGCCGAGGCTCCCTGAAGCGGAACGACCATGGCTGTGCCCACCGCTCCGCCCGCACCCGACGCCGTTCCGCCCGCACCCCGATCGCGGCCTCGCCGCCTGGAGGACCTATGAGTTCACGGATCAAGGCCGATGTCTGCGTCATCGGTGCGGGCTCGGGAGGTCTCTCCGTTGCCGCCGTCGCTGCGCAACTGGGCGTAACGACTGTTCTGATCGAACGCGGCGAGATGGGAGGAGAGTGCCTGAACACCGGCTGCGTTCCGTCGAAGGCGCTTATTGCAGCAGCGAACGCCGCAGCCTCGGTGCGATCGAGCCCACGGTTCGGCGTAGACGCCGGAGCGCCGTCCGTCAATTTCGATCGGGTACGCGAGCATGTCCAAGACGTCGTTCGGGCGATCGCGCCACACGACTCCCAAGTCCGGTTCGAAGAGCTCGGCGCCGAGGTCATCAGGGCGGAAGCACGCTTCGTGGGCCCGCGCGAACTGGTGGCCGACGATACGTTCATAGAGGCCCGACGCATCGTCGTCGCCACTGGTTCGTCCCCGGCGGTGCCGCCCATTCCGGGCCTCGACGGGGTTCGCTTCCATACCAACGAGACGATCTTCCAGAACACGCGTCTTCCCGAGCACCTCGTCGTCATAGGAGGTGGCCCCATCGGGATCGAGATGGCTCAGGCGCATCGCCGCCTGGGTTCCCGCGTCACCGTTCTCGAGGCGGCGCGACCGATGGCGAAAGACGATCGGGATTTGGCCGACACGCTGCTTCGGCATCTTCTGTCCGAGGGCATCGACATCCGTCCGCAGGTGGAGATCGTGTCGGTCGAAGCGGATGAGGCCGGGATAGCGGTGCTGATCAGGGAAGGCACCAGAACGAGCCGGCTCGTCGCGTCGCACCTGCTCGTCGCGACCGGACGACGTCCGAACATCGATGGACTGGATCTCGACGCGGCGGGTATCGCCTACGGCAAGAAGGGGATCGTCGTCGACAGCCGGATGCGCACAAGCGTCAGGGGCGTTTATGCCATTGGCGATGTCGCGGGCGGCCCCCAGTTTACGCACGCCGCCGCCTATCAGGCCGGCATCGTCGTGCGCAATGCCTTGTTCCGGCTCCCGGCGCAGGTCGACTACCGCGCTCTGCCGTGGGTCACCTACACGGATCCCGAACTCGCACAGGTTGGATTGACGGAGACTCAGGCCCGAGAGGTCCACGGCGACCGCATCGTCGTGGTGCGGTCCAGCTTCGGCAAGAACGACAGAGCGCGGGCTGAGCTTCAGACCTTGGGCTCGGTGAAGATCGTCGCACGGCGCAATGGCCGGGTGCTCGGTGCCTCGATCCTGGGGCCGCATGCCGGTGAGCTCATCCAGGTGTGGGTACTGGCGATCGCGCAGCGGCTGAAGCTGAAGGACATCGCCGGTGCCGTTGCGCCATATCCCACCTTGGGTGAGGCGAGCAAATCCGCTGCCGGCGAATTCTACCGCGCATCGCTCTTTGGGACGTGGAGCCGACGCCTGGTCAGGGCACTCGCCAGGCTGCCTTGAACGGAGGCCGACATGCGGGAGACCGCCCCACAGACGAAAACCCGACTCCCCCACAGTGCGGAGGGACGAGGGTACCGCCCCATCGCAGACTATGCCGCGCTCGGCGACTGCCATGGAACCGCGCTCGTTTCTATGGACGGCGGTATCGACTGGTGCGCCTTCGGCCGGTTCGACGCCGACCCCGTGCTTTGCCGCCTGCTGGACAATGAATCGGCCGGCTACATGGCGACCCGGCCGGTAGCAGCTTGTGCCGTGGACCGGCACTATCTGCCTGGCACGAATGTCTTGAGAACGAGTTTCACGACCGATACCGGCGCCGTCCACCTGACGGATTTCATGGCGGTAGGGCGTGACGGGACGGCGGGCGCTTTCGACTATGTCTCGTTGGAGGCGCCGGCCTGGCTGATACGTCGGATCGAGGGCGTTTCGGGTGAAGTCGAGTTGGACTTTGCCCTGCGTCTCTCGCTCGACTTCGCGCGGCGATCGGCGCACCTCCAGCCTGACGCAACGGGCTTCGTCGCGGAAAATGGATTGCGCCTTCAGTCCGATCTCCCGTTTGAGGTGGATCGGCACGAGGCGCGCGGTCGCATCGCGGTCCGCGCGGGCGATCGGTTCTACATTCTTCTCAGCGCGTCCGCCTCACCGAGCGACCCGGAGGATGTCGACCGCGCACTGGCCACGACGATGCACTTCTGGGAGGAGTGGATCGGCTTCTGCCGGTATGAGGGTCCATACACCGAGCATGTCCGGCGGAGCGCATTGGCGCTGAAGCTGATGTGCTTCGCGCCGACCGGGGCGATTGTCGCGGCGCCGACGACATCGCTTCCCGAAACGATCGGCGGTGAACGCAACTGGGACTATCGCTTCTGCTGGGTCCGTGACGCCAGCCTGACGCTCTATGCTCTGACGTCGCTTGGCTATTCGGGCGAGGCGCAGCGTTTCTTCACGTTTCTGCAGCGCAGTTGCGCAACGACCCATCCGGACGTTCAGCTGATGTATGGCATCGCGGGAGAGACGGAACTGCCGGAGTCGGTGCTGCTACATCTCGACGGCTACTGCGGCAGCCGGCCTGTCCGGATCGGCAATGCGGCTGTTCGCCAGCGACAGCTGGACGTGTACGGCTATATTCTGGATGCCGCCCTGATCTATGTCCGGCTGGGCGGCCGCCTGCCGGCCGAGGCTCGCCCCCTGCTGAGCGGTTTCGTCGAAATGGTGGCGAGGTATTGGCGCGAGCCGGACAGCGGCCTGTGGGAAGTGCGTTCCGACCCTTTGCACTTCACCCATTCGCGCGTGATGTGCTGGGTCACGGTGGATCGCGCGATCCGGCTCCTCGGCGAGCGTCGGGACTGGCTTCAACTGCGCGCGCAGATCCGCGCCGCGATTCTCGAACGAAGCGGAGCTGCCCTTCCGCGCGCCGCCGAGGATGCCGGTCCCGATGCCGCGCTGCTCTTGGTTCCGCTCATGGACTTCCCCTTGGCGGGTGCGGATCTCGCCGCAACCGTCGAGAAAATCGAATCCGGCCTGCGCGAAGGCGATTTCGTCGTCCGCTACGTTGCCGAGGACGGGCTCACCGGCAGTGAAGGAGCCTTCCTTCTTTGCAGCTTCTGGCTGGTTGATGCGCTTCTGGCCCTTGGTCGGGGACAGGAGGCACGAACCCTCTTCGAGCATCTCTGTGGTCGTGCGAACGATGTCGGTCTCTTCGCGGAAGAGATCGACCCGCGGACGGGGGCGTTCCTCGGCAACTTCCCGCAGGCACTGACGCACCTTGGGCTGATCGGAAGTGCCGTGAACCTTGCGCTCTTCGAAGCCGGTGGCGCGGCTGCAGTGCAGGGCACCTATGCCGATCGCGCGGCCCGCAGCGTCGGCGCCAGCTTCGGGTGGCGAGGCGTTCTCTCCGGCCTGCGCCATTCCGGCACACCGAGGTTCCGATCGTCGCGAGCGTCGAAGTTCCGCATCCGGTAAGAACCGACGTGGGCCGTGTAACCTCGGCCGCGGAGCGCTCGAACACCTTCGACATGGCCGATCGTCGCCGGGCACTCGCCGTGGCGACGTCGACGGCCGTCTCGACCCGTCGGCAGGGAGTTTCGATCTCATCATGCGCATACCCGCAACGATCGCTACCGACCAACCGGTGCTCATCTTCGGCGGGCCCTACGGAAATCTCGAAGCGACACGCGCAGTCCTCGACGACGCCCGCCGTCTCGATATCCCACCCGAACGGATCGTCTGCACGGGTGACGTCGTCGCCTACTGCGCCGACCCGGTCGCGACGATCGATGTCATCCGCGAGTCGGCCATACACGTCGTCATGGGCAACTGCGAGGAATCCTTGGCGAGCGGTGCCGGCGATTGCGGATGCGGCTTTGAGCCCGGGAGTAGCTGCGATCGATTGAGTGCCGCGTGGTACGCATTTGCTGATGGCCTGGTGGATGCCGATCGGCGGGCCTGGATGGCGAACCTGCCGCGCCGTATCGACATTGTCCTCGGCGGGATCCGCCTCGCCGTCGTGCACGGCGGCCTGAACGACATCAACGTATTCAACTTCGCCACGACGCCAGCGGCAGCCAAGCTGGCCGAACTCAGCGCAGCCGGTGTGGACGGCATCGTCGGCGGTCACTGCGGACTTCCCTTCACACAGTCGATCGAGGGCTTCCTCTGGCACAATCCAGGGGTTGTCGGCCTGCCGGCGAACGACGGCACGCCGCGCGTCTGGTACAGCATTCTCACGCCGTCGGCGTCCGGCCTTCGGATCGCCCATCGCGCGCTCGAATATGGACATGCCGGCGCCGCGGCGAAGATGCGGGCTGCAGGCCTACCCGAGGGTTATGCGGATGCGCTGGAGCAGGGCCTGTGGCCGAGCTGCGATGTTCTGCCTGCCGCGGAGTGTGCTGCTCGCGGCGTCCCACTCGAAGCCGGCGAGATTCTCTGTCGCCCGCAGTGGAGGGCGGTGGCGCTCGATCCTGCGCGCGATCCCCGGGTGGAGCATCACTGGCCGGATTCCCATGGGCGGCCTGGAGCGCGCGGTACGGCCAAGTTCGAAGACCCGGCGTGGACGGCTGCTGGCGAACCGCGGGCAGAGGTCGCACTGACCGCGTTGCGGACTCTCTGGGTCAACACCGGGACGCTCTGCAATATCGAATGCCGGAACTGCTACATCGAATCGAGCCCGCGGAACGATCGCCTGGCCTATTTCCGTCTCGACGATCTGCGCGACTATCTCGATGAGATCGATCGGCTGCGCGCCCCGACCGACGAGATCGGCTTCACCGGCGGCGAACCGTTCATGAATCCCGATTTTCTGGCCATGATCGAGCTGTGCCTCAGCCGCAGCTTTCGGGTCCTGGTGCTCACCAACGCGATGCGACCGATGCGGCGCCTGGAGAAAGAACTTCTGTCCGTCGTGCGGCGGCTCGGCGGCATCCTACTGATGCGCGTGTCTTTGGATCATTACACGCGCGAACGGCACGATGAGGAACGCGGGTTGGGCGCCTTCGACGCCGCCATCGATGGTTTGAAGTGGCTCGCACGGAGCGGCTTGACCGTGAGTGTCGCCGGTCGGTCCATCGGCACGGAGAGCGACGCCGAGGCCCGCCTCGGCTATGCGCGCCTCTTTGCAAAGCACGGGCTTCCGATCGACCCTGCGGACCCGGCCGCGCTGGTCATCTTCCCCGAGATGGACGGCACCCGCGACGTCCCGGAGATCAGCGAGGGCTGCTGGAGCCGGCTGGGCATGTCTCCGGACAGCGTCATGTGCGCGTCATCCCGCATGGTCGTGAAGCGGCGCGGCAGCGAGCGGCCGGCCGTGGTGGCGTGCACGCTCCTGCCTTACGACGAGGCGTTCGAGATAGGTGGGACGCTCGCCGCCGCGAGCGGACCGGTCCGTTTGAACCATCCCAATTGTGCGCAATTCTGCGTCCTCGGCGGAGCGTCATGCTCCGGTCACTGACGGACGTGCCGGCAGCAACGGTCGACGAACCACGACCGCACGTAACCGGATCGGGTCGCGGCACGAATACGGGATTGAACCGTCTGCCGATCGGCCGGCCAAGTGGTCGGTCGCGGCCCGACCGAGATCGAGGAGGCGTTCGGATGCCCAGCCGCCGCACGGTCCTGACTGGTGCGCTTTCGTCCGTAGCTCTGGCCGCGATGCCGTTCGGGATCGCGCAGGGCCGGGAGCGGTTCCCCCTCCTCGCGGGCGGACGTTTGGTTCCGCGGGACCTCTCCGCCTACAGGCAGATCATGATGTCTGGCGGCCCCGGCAAAGACGGCATCCCGTCGATAGACGCGCCGGCCTTCTGGAGTGCGGCGGAGGCCGGCGGATATCTGGACGACGGCGACATCGTCTTCGGGCTGGTCGAGGGAGGCACCGCCCGTGCCTACCCGCAGCGCGTGCTGGTCTGGCACGAGATCGTCAACGACACGATCGGCATGCGCCGACTGGCCGTGACCTACTGTCCGCTCACCGGCACGGCGATCGCGTTCGAGCGGAACGATACCGCATTCGGCGTTTCGGGCAGCTTGGTGAACAGCAACCTGGTCATGTACGACCGCGACACCGACACTTGGTTCCCGCAGGTTCTGGCGGTCGGCATCAGCGGGCCGCATGCCGGCGGGGCGCTGGTCGAGCGTCCCCTTGTCTGGACGACATGGGAGCGCTGGCGGGCCGCGTACCCCCGCACCGACGTCCTTTCCACGAAAACCGGCTTCGCGCGAAACTATGAGCGGGACCCATACGGCGCCTACAATCCGCCGGAGGGTTACTACGCGCCGGACAGTGCCCGCATCTTTCCCGTGCTGAATGAGGACGACCGTTTCGCGCCGAAGACGATGGTACTGGGCGGCAGGACCGCGGATGTCGCGGTCGCATTCGATCTGGCGACACTTCGTCGAGAGGGACAGTTGATCCAGCGGGTCGGCGGCGACGCGTTCACCGCTGTGTACGATCCGGGACTGGACACCGGCTACATTTTCCGCGGCGCCAGCGATGCGCGCGCCACCATGGACGGCGCCCTGCCCGGATCCGTGCGGTGGTCCGACGGCCGGGCGCTCGAACCGGTGAATACGTTCCAGGCGATGTGGTTCGCCTGGGCGGCCTTCTATCCAGGGTCCGCGGTTCATGCCTGACGTCTGGCGCCGTCTGGCGGGCGAGCCGCGCAGCCTGCGCACCGTCTCCCTGGTAGCGGCGCTTTACCTGACCGCCTTCCTGCTGTCCGTCGGCGATCTCGCGATCGACGCGGTGATGCGTCCGCTGTCCGCGACCGTCGCCGGCAGTTGGATGGAACTGATGCTGCGTCAGCGCGCGCCCTTCCAGTTCGAGGCAGTCGCCGTGATCGGGCTTCCCGGGGCGGTCCTGCTGCTGTCGCCTCTGAACATCGCGACGGGCCTGATCCTGGGGCTCCTGACGGGCGTGCAGATCGCGCTGGTGGGCATTGCGGGGCGCTGCGCCACGGCCTGCGGACTGCACCCGCTCTCGGGGCTGATCTCCGGTCTTCCGGGCCTCCTCGCCGGCAGCGCCTGCTGCGCTCCCCTTCTCTTCCTGCTCCTCGGTCTTCAGGTCACCACGGCCGTCGTCACCACAATGAGTCTGATGATTCCCGCGGCCTTCCTTCTCCTCGTCGCCGGTCTCTGCGTGACGGCGCGTTTCGCCGCCCGCCGATGCGGGCCGGTTCCCGCCTAGGCAAAGATGCGCCGGCCTCCCTCTCGAACCGACAAAGGACAGATCATGAAATCGACCATCAGGACCGTCTTCGCGCTGATGCTGCTGGCCTTCACGGGATCAGCGACGCTCGCCGCCGCGAACAGCATCTCCTATTCCGAAGCGGCATTCGCCGATGCGCAGGCGGCCGGCAAGACGATCATCGTCGACGTCTATGCCGACTGGTGCCCCACCTGCCGCGCGCAGAAGCCGATCCTGAACGAGCTGAAGGCGGAGCCGGAGTTGAAGGACAGCCTCTTCGTGACGGTGGACTACGACCAGGAGAAGGCTTTCCTGCGCGAGCACCGGGTCCCGCGCCAGTCGACGATTCTGGTGTTCAAGGGCGGCAGCGAGGTCGCCCGTAGCATCGCCGAAACGGACCGCGACCGCCTGCGCGCCGCCATCCTCTCAGCCGCGGGCGGCTGACCGGCACGCGGAGCGAGCGAACCCATGCTGGGAACGGTTCTTCTACCCTACGTCGCCGGGCTCGTGACTCTGCTCAATCCCTGCGTCCTTCCGATCCTGCCGATCATCATCGGCTCGGCCCTTGGCGAGAACCGTTACGGACCGGCGGCCCTAGCCGCCGGCCTAGTCCTGTCGTTCTCGATCTTCGGCTTCCTTCTGTTGACGATTGGGTTCAGCATCGGGCTCGATCAGGAGGTGATGCGGCTCGTCGCGGCGATCATCCTGATCGGTGCGGGCGTCTTGCTGACCGTACCCGTTGCCCAAATCGCCTTCGCCAGCGCCGCCGCACCGATCGCGAGCGGCGGTAATCGCCTTCTGGCGAGCGTCTCCGGCCGCGGCCTCGGCGGGCAGTTCTCGATCGGCCTTCTCCTCGGGCTCGTCTGGACGCCATGCGTCGGTCCTACGCTCGGAGTGGCCATCGCCGCAGCGAGCCGTGGCGAGGATCTGCCGTCCGCTTTCCTCATATTCCTGATCTTCGGGCTCGGCGTGGCCACGGCGCTGCTCGCATTCGCCTATGGATCGCGGAAGGCGCTGGCGACGCGCAAGGCGGCCTTCCAGTCGATCGGCCGCTGGAGCAAGCCCATCCTAGGGGGATTGTTGATTCTGGTGGGCGGACTGATCGTTACCGGCCTCGACAGATCCCTGGAGGCCGCTCTGGTGCGCATGATGCCCGACTGGTTGCTCGACCTCACCGTGCGCTTCTGACTGGCATTTCCACTCAGCGATAGAGGCGATCGGAGGGCCATGGCCGCTGCGCCAGCAACACCGCGTCGTTTCGATGGGAACGGAATAGCCGCCGCCGTGATACAGGACGAACGTCAGAGACGTCGTGCCCGCGTTCCGATCGAGGACGGGCTTCGCCGATGCGCACGGCACCTTTGCGGCGATCATTCTTTCCCGAATGGGTCTTCCCATCGCGGTGTCTGTAGACTTGGAGCAGATCCGCCGTCGGATCGTACTACTCGATCCCTGGTCCGGATCAGGTTGCGGGAGATTTCTTGGCGCTTCGCCAAGCCGTGCAGGGCTCCCTGGCCAGAAAATCCTGTGGCAACCTTCCGCTTGAATTAGACGCCATGGGATCAGTGTCGTGCCATGACTTTCATATTTTGGACAGTCGGCTAATTTTGTCAATTTATCCGGTTCCGCTGTTCAGACCAAGAGTCCCGCTCTAGAAGAGCGGTTAGCTTCTATTGCCGTTTGACATAGAGGAAGCGAGGCAGCGGCACGTCCAACGTCGTCATGATCGTCAACATCCCCGTTTCAGGGTCTACCAGCCATCGGTGAAGATTCTGCCAGGGTGTGAACGGTAATCCTGCGGGTAAGGTATCCCCGACATCGCCTTCCCAGTTCACATGTCTCTGGAACGACCCAAGGGACTGCCGGCTTCTCAGCAGATAAACGGCCGGCCTCGCTCCGCGATGAACGCCCCCTGGGAGTCCATCCGGATGGACTCTGACGAGACTCCGCATCTCGTCCAGGCGAAGCGAAAGTGGCGGATTGATAAGAACGGTTTTGACGATCGGTGGCATGACGCCGGGGTTCGGAGTTGTCGGATGCAGCCGATGTTGACGCAGGTGCCACCGGAGGTGCTGCTCGACCAGCGCCACGCGCGTCCAGGCGGCGGCCAGGCAATAAGCCTGCACCCGGCCTGCCTACCCCGCGCCAGCAACATCACATCGAACGTTTCACTCATGACAGGCTCCACGCGATGATTGCCGCCCCGAGGATGGCGAGGGCGTCCTCGATCAGCGCCGCCGGCGCTCGCGGCCGAAGGCGGCCGCTCGGCTCACGCGGCACCGGCCAGGGTTCCGGCGACCGCCCCCACGGCGCCCCCGACTGAGCCGGGTGCTGCTCCTCGCGCGCTTGGGGATCAGCCGATCTGTTCCGGTAGCTGGCCTAAGCAGCAATCAGGCCGTCGCGTAGATCATAGACGTTGATGCTCATGCCAGGATCGGAGCGCCAGTTGCCCGCTCGCCCGGTAGCGCGGAGCCGTCGATGATGCTGTCGCCGACGATCGTGACCTCTGTTTCCGAGAAGCGAATGCGCTGGATAACGGCCGCGCGTTCGGCGAGCGCCTGGCGAACCACCTCTTTGCCGCGCACGATCAGACCGTCGGGCGCTTCCAGCCCCTTCGCCAGGCGCCATCCAAAATCTGGCGTGACACAGGCGAGGACACCGTCGACGTCGGACGCCTTGCCGAACCGCACGAGTAGCGACATCGCCGCGCCTCGGTCAGCGGCGATCATATCCCTCCCCCATTCCTCCGGATACTGCTCGGGCGAACCGTCTGTCGCGCCAGCCGCGGAGCCTGAGGCAACGCCGGCGCGGTCGACAGATACAAGTTTCGGGAGATGATGACGCGCACCCACGCCCGAGAAGGCCACATGAGAATCACGCGACGCAGTTTTCTTCTTGGCAGTGCTTCCACAGCAGCGCTGCTGTGGTTGCCTTACCACCGCCTTGGGGCGGCGGCCCCTCCCCCGCTCTACGATCCGGCACTCGCGTCGGCCACAGGCGCGGTTGAGGCGATATCCAAGCTCGTCTCCGCCCGGGGGATCATCGGACTCGACTTTGGGGATGTCAGAACCGTCCTCAATGATGGTCGAGGGGCCTACTACGGGGAGGGATCGGCGACCGGGCAGGATCGCGCACGGGTCGCCGCGGAACGAGCACTGAGCGACATGCGTCGCTCGTTGGCAGCCGCCCGCAGCTTCGGTGCCACCGTCTGATGCAGCATCGCCTTGGCGTTGGACACAGCGAAAGCGCCACCCACCGCCTGGCGCGTCGAAAGCAATCTTGACCGCGATCAACATGTTTCGAACATTGCCCCCGACCATGGGATCCCCCCTCCTTGTGAACAACAAGCCCGACGTAGTTAATACGATCCGCCATGGCCCCTCTCCCGATGCATGAGGCTCGACACCGGTCTATCCGGCGCGGCCCTCTTTACCTGCATGCTGGTGAGACGGGCCGCCCCGTACTCAGGCAGACATGTGGTTTAGACTAGGCATGCAGATTAACTGCGTGCCCTGCACTCATGTACAGAAACCTCCGCGGGCATCCGAAAGTAACGCGACAGCCGTGCAGCGCCGTCCCACTCTGAGCGGTTGGCGTTTTCCCAATCGACCTCATCTGCAGTCCATCTCCACCAGTCGTGGATTCGTGTCGCGTTTTTCCAGACGGTGCAGCCCTCCAGCTCCGTGCCCGCCCAGTAAAGGGAAACCGAGATGCAGGGGAACGCCGCTGCCAGTCGGTCGAGAGCTGCGGCCGGGGGGCTCCACGGTGTTTCGCCGATTATGGTAATTCTGTCTCCGTTACAATCGACGCACGGTTCGTCGTCACCTTGGCAGGAGATGTCCCACTTGGTCCCCCAGTGAACCAACCGCCAGTCGTACCAGCCGTCCGAACCGAACGGCTCGCTAGAGAGGTCGCCGGGTATCGGCGCACAGCTCGTCAGGCTAAACGACCGCGTTGGACATTGCGATCGGTCGCGAAGTACCGAAAGAAGGCCTGCCCCTGTTATTGAGCCATCTGTCTCGATCATGATCTTATCGTAACACCAATCTGGCATAATGCAATTCCTCTTTCGCGCAAATTGTCAGGTGAAATCCGACGAGGACAAGAATAACCCAGAAGGAAGGGCTCATTCATTATTTCATTCATACACAGATCGACGTCCGCCCGCTCCTCGCGAAGACTTCAATGTAGCCGCTTCCCCGGGGGTACCACGGGCGTCGAAGACCGCTTCCCGCCGCCGCAACCGGGCTCCTCTGATTGTCAAACGGCGTTCAAGCTGCCCCCTGATTGGAGTGGGCCCCTTGGGCCGGACACAATCAGGCGGCGTCTTTGACCGGTGGCTGGGCGTGCTGCTTCTCGAACTGTTCGGGGCTGAGGTAGCCAAGCGATGAGTGGAGGCGCTTGGCGTTGTACTTCTCGATGAAGGCCGGAAGCTGGTTCGTGACATCCTCCGCCGTCTCGAACTCGAGCGGGTATACGCCTTCGACCTTCAGGGTCTTCATGAGGCTCTCCATCATTGCATTGTTGTAGGGATTGCCACGCCGTCCCATCGAGCCGACGAGTTTCGCCTGGCCAAGGCGGTCGCGGTATACTTCTCGGCAGCGTATTGCGATCCGCGGTCGGTGTGGTGGACGCAGTCGGGAGGGGGACTGCGCAACGCGATGGCCACATCGAGAGCCGCTAGCGGCGGCCGCGCTTCGCCACATCGCAGCACTCTGTAGCGTCGAGGCTGGCGTGCGCGGGCAGGCCCCGGAGGTGCAGCTGGCCGCGCGCACGCGCCACGCGGCGCCGATCGTCGAGGCCCTGAAGCCCTGGTTCGAGAAGCAGTTGTCGGCGATCTCGTCCGGCTCCACCCTGGCCGGCGACATCCGCTATGCCCTCGGCCACTGGCCGGGCCTCACCCGGTTCCTCGAAAGAGCCTTGCGTGTTCTCGGAGCCGGCCTGGCGCAAGCTGAGCGGTGCGCCTGGAGGGGTGACCACCCCTCCAGGCGCGGGCGGGCGGGACCGTCAGAGCCTCGGCGATCAGCGCCGTGGGGCAGCTTGGTCCGCCCGCCCTCGGCACTCGTCCTGAACAGATGATGGGGAGGAAGTCCCGCATGCAAGGCAAGGACCTGAACGCCTTCCTGTCCCGGCCGATCGAGGGCGCCTGGCCCTATCTGTGGATCGACGCCACCTACCTGAAGGTTCGCCAGGCCGGGCGGATCGTGTCGCTCGCCGTGATAATCGCCGTGGGCGTGAACACGGATGGGCGCCGCGAGGTGCTCGGCGTCGCCACGGGCGCCTCGGAAGCCGAGCCGTTCTGGAAGGCGTTCCTGCGCTCCCTGGCCGACCGGGGCCTGCGCGGGGTGAAGCTCGTCGTGGCCGACGACCACAAGGGGCTGCGGGCAGCGGCGGCGAAGGTGTTCAGCGCGACGCACCAGCGGTGCCGCGTGCACTGGCTGAGGAACACGCTCGCGCACGTGCCGGCGAAGCAGCGCCCAGCGGCGGTCGCCATGCTGAAGACGATCTTCGCCCAGGACAGCGCCGAGGCCGCACATGCCCAGTGGCGGCAGGTGGCCGACGCCCTGCGCGAGCGCTTCCCCAAGCTCGCCGGACTCATGGACGGCGCCCGTGAGGACGTGCTCGCCTACATGACGTTCCCGCGCGAGCACTGGCCGCAGATCGCATCCACCAACCCGCTCGAGCGCTTGAACGGCGAGATCAAGCGGCGAGCCGATGTCATCGGCATCTTCCCCAACGATCGCGCCGTCGTCCGCCTGGTGGGCGCCCTGATGCTGGAGCAGAACGACGAGTGGGCGGTCAGCCGCCGATACATGAGCCTGGAGTCGCTCGCAGCACTGAGCGATGATCCCGTCCTCAGGCTGTCCGCCGTGGCCGCCTGATTACCCTCGGACCCTGCCGAGGACCGGTACTCCTACACCACTCCCAGGGACACGACCCTTGGCACCTGCATCCCGCCTGCCTCAGACAGACAACACCCTCCCCTTCTCCGGCCATTTTCGCGGTCGCGCACCAGCCGACGGGGATGCCGCAACAGCCGATGTTCACTGGGACTCGGTAAACTGGACGAAGCTCTGAGCCAAGCCTGCAAAGTCATGATCGTCAACATCCCCTCGGGGTCGACCAACCATCGGCGCAGATCATGTCACGGTGAACGGCGATCGTGCGGATAAGGTATCCCCGACATGACCCCTCCCCAGTTCACACGCCTCAGGAAGCCAAGGGCTTCCGCTGTTCGGCAAGATTTCGACGGCCGATGTCGCTCCGCGGCAAACGTCCCTGCAAGTCCATCCGGATGGACTCCCCTCACCACCGACTGTCGCCGTCTCTGTACAATCGTAGCGAACCGCGTCGTCGCCGCCGTGATTGCCTACCGCACCGCGAAACCGATCGTCCGCTGATCGCCCCTAAGCGCGCACTCCTCCGCAAGCGCCGCGGCGTACGCGCTCGGGCAGGTGATGGCCGACAAGCGGCTGCGGCGCGAGACGGTGGCGAAGTCACCCGGAACCAGCCCGCCCAGCCGCTGAACCGCCGGCAGCAGTCCCGCATCGGGCTCTCCGATCCCCAGGAGGGCACATTGCCGCCGGAGCAGTTCCCACGCCTGCTCCGGCCGCATGGCGCAGAACCTAATCTTGACGTCAAACCGCCGCAGCGCGGCCTTATCGAGAGCGTCGATCTGGTTCGTCGAGGCGATGAAGATGCCATCGTGGCATTCCATCTGGGTCAACATCTCGTTGACCATGCTGACCTCCCAGTGGCGCTGCGCGCTACGCCGGTCGAGCAGGAACGTATCGATCTCGTCGATGAGCAGCACAGCCCCTTCCCGCTCGGCGCCCCGGAAGGCCGAGGCGATGTTCCGCTCGTTATCACCGACGAATGCGGACAGAAGGTCGGAGGCGCGCTTCACATGGAGCGGCTTCTCCA
>NZ_JBEPTK010000025.1 GCF_040549485.1 Constrictibacter sp. MBR-5 | reverse complement strand
CTACGGCTCCGCATCACCCAGGACGGCAGCGAGCACTTCAGGGGGTCAATATTGCAAGCCGATACGGGGTCAGCTTTGAACGCCGTTTGACACCGCAGGTCGATGCGCCGCCAACGGACGACGCCGTCGACCGCCTGATCGGGTCCGGTCCCTTCGACCGGTTGGCGCCAGCCAGAACAGCGACCAGGCTATCCGGCTTGTCGAGATCGTTTGCATATGCCTGCCGCCGCTCCTCGTCCCAGATGTCGGCACCAGATGCGTGCGCCTCTGCGAGGGGCACCATATGGTCGATGTCGATCTGTCGGCGGTCGGTCACGACGGAGCCGGTGTATGGACAGACCCAGAGGCCGACGAGGACTTTGCAGCCGGGTTGGTCTAGCTGCACCACCACTAAGCTTTCGGCGATCAGCACCTCCTCGCGGGTGTCCTGACAGTCCCCGTCGGCATCGATCCAGTGGCGATACAGGGCGCGATCATAAGGCTCCGCCGCGAGTGCGGGCGAGAGTAGCAGAATGAGCAAAGCAACCGTCGTGGATCGCATATCGATACCGTGACAGGATGTCCCCGATCAGGGGGTGATCGCGGTCACGCCTGACGCGCCGATGCAAATCCAGGCGTAGACGCGAAGCGGGTCCAGCGCGATCCGAGCTTCGGCGAGCACTCTTCCCACGTGCACTCGCGATCGCCGAGCTTCGGGCAGGGACGAGAGCGCTTCCTGCGACACGATCACTCTTAGCGCGTAGCCGCGTGACCGACGGATGGTAAAGCCAGCAGCGGATGGAGCCCAATCATGGAACTTTCACCTGAGACCATTGCCGCAGCGAATGGTGTGGCCGAGGACAAGGCATACGGCGCGGTAGTTCCGCCGCTCTACCTGTCGAGCACCTATGAATTCACCGGCTTCGACGCGCACCGTGGCTACGACTATTCACGCGCCACGAATCCGACGCGCGACCAATTGTCCGACACGATCAACCGCCTTGAGGGCGGGGCCGGCGCGATCATAACCTCTTCGGGGATGGCCGCCATCGATCTGGTGCTGACGATCCTAAAGCCTGATGACCTGCTGATCGCGCCGCATGACTGTTACGGTGGCACTCTTCGCCTGCTCTCGGCCCGCGCGGCCCAAGGCCACTTCCGCCTGGCGCTCGTTGATCAGACGCGGGAGGAGACGGTCGTTGCCGCACTCGAAGAGCGCCCGGCTCTCGTGCTCCTGGAGACGCCCAGCAACCCGCTGATGCGGATCACTGACATCGAGATGGTGTCCGCACGGGCGAGAGCAGTCGGCGCAAAGATCGTGGTGGATAACACGTTCCTATCCCCAGCGCTGCAGCGGCCCATCTCGCTCGGCGCGCACATGGTCGTTCACTCCACCACCAAATATCTGAACGGTCACTCCGACGTGGTCGGCGGCGCCGTCGTCGCTGCCGATGCGGACATGGTGGAGCACCTTAAAGCCTGGGCAAACATGACCGGTGTGACAGGTGCTCCCTTCGATGCCTTCCTGACGCTTCGCGGCATCCGGACACTCTTCCCTCGGATCGAATACCAGCAACGCAACGCGGCTGCCGTAGCGGAATATCTCTCCGCGCATAAGATGGTCGATGCCGTCCACTATCCGGGGTTGCCCTCCCATCCCGGCCATGCGATCGCTGCCCGACAGCAGCGCGGATTCGGCGCAATGCTCAGCTTCGAAATCGCGGGTGGCCCAGAGAGTGTGCGGAAGTTCGTGGAGCACGTTCAGGTATTCACCCTGGCGGAGTCGCTGGGTGGTGTCGAGAGCTTGGTTGCTCATCCCGCCACGATGACACACGCGAGTCTCTCGCCCAATGCTCTACGGGCCGCTGGCATCGGGCATAACCTACTAAGGCTCTCGGTTGGGCTCGAGAACCAGTCCGATCTCATCTCCGATCTCGAAGAAGCATTAGCCTCTGCGAGGATCTAGGAAACAGCCCAATCGCCGCTTTATCGGCGCCCCTTATAGGATTGCGTCACCGGACCAGCTTGTCGGTGAGCGGCTTGAGCGATGAACTCTCGCTCCTTGTGTGAGAGCAATGGGTAGGCCACTGCTGCACGCGCCGCCTCACCTCCGCCGTCGGCGAGAGCTAGGGCTTACAGGCGCCTACGGAACCAGGCGCGCAGGTTTGCCCGTCGGTCCACGTGGCGCCGCTCAGGTCGCTGTAGGTGAACTCCGCCCGATCGAGCTTTGCGTTCGACAGGTCGGCGCCGGATAAGTCTGCCGCCCGTATGTCGGCGGCTGTCAAATCCGCTCGCGACAGGTTGGCGTTCGACAAATCCGCCCGGTTAAGGATTGCGCCTGTGAGTTGCGCACCGACGAGCACTGCGCCTGACAGGTTGGTGCTGTAAAGATCGACGCCGCTCAGGTTCGCTCCTGCCAGGTTAGCGCCTGACAGATCGGCGTCGGAGAGGCTGGCGCCGGCGAGATCACGGCCTGAAAGATCAACCCCCGTGCAGTTCGTCCTCGGCTTGATCTTGCATAGAGAGCTGGTGGCTGAAGAGGCTGGTGCTGCGGGCGTCACGAAGGCGAAAAACAGCATAGCGGCGAGCGCATGGTGTCGGATGTAGCACTTGCGCCGCTCGTTGCCCTGGAGCGTCAGGCGAACAACCCTAGGTTCCACACCATGAACAAGGCGACCGCAACCAGAAGGACGCCCCACAAGATCCGCTGATCCTTCATCCACTCTTCCCTCTGTATCGATGCAGCGGCACTGGCGGCTGCGCCATCTTGCCCTTTAGCGCACCGCATTCTCGGTAGCTTGCGGTGGCTGGTATCTCACTTAGCCCCTCCGCTGTCGTGATCAAGGATTGGCATCAGTTTCACCAGACGGTAGGGCTACCAGGTCCCGAACTCCCGGAGGTTGACCAGCCACCGATCGACCGTCACTTCTTGCGGTTCGCGGTGGGAACCACCGAAAATTCAAGTTGGACGTTCACCGTCAGCCTCACGCGGTCGTCAGTGACAGGGATCGGCCGTGCTGCAGCAGCGGCTTGAAGGTCCGCGCCACCTCGGCGGCGCGAGCGACGAGGAGGGCGACACGAGATTGGGTGCCCCCAGGCTGCGCAGCCAAGCGTCATAAATGGCGCCTGTTAACTGCCTGTCGCAGAGGCGGAAGTGTGTTCGCCGTCTGAGGTGACGTCGATTTCCGGTCGACGCTGCACAGGAAAGCGCCATAACAGAGCGACAGGTGGAATGATATCGCGCGTGCGGCACCGGTGCCGCAAGCATCGAAGCCGTTCAGCAACGAAGGACATCGCGTCGTGAGTATGGACGAGAAGCTGCAACCGATCCTTGACGAAGTGCTGCGCCGCAACGCTGGTGAGGAGGAGTTTCACCAGGCCGTGCGGGAGGTCCTGGAGTCCCTCGGCCCGGTTGTCGCCCGCCATCCCGCCTATGCCGACGGAGCGCTGATCGAGCGACTTTGCGAGCCGGAGCGGCAGATCATTTTCCGCGTGCCTTGGGTCGACGATCACGCACAGGTGCAGATCAACCGTGGCTTCCGGGTGCAGTTCAACTCCGCCCTCGGCCCCTACAAGGGCGGGCTGCGCTTTCACCCGTCGGTCAATCTCGGCATCATCAAGTTTCTCGGCTTCGAACAGACCTTCAAGAACGCGCTGACCGGCTTACCGATCGGCGGCGGCAAGGGCGGCTCCGACTTCAATCCGCGCGGTCGCTCCGACGCCGAGATCATGCGCTTCTGCCAGTCGTTCATGACCGAGATGTATCGCCACCTCGGCGAGTATACCGATGTGCCGGCGGGCGACATCGGGGTCGGCGGGCGCGAGATCGGCTATCTCTTCGGCCAATACAAGCGGATCACGAACCGTTACGAGGCCGGTGTGCTGACTGGCAAGGGCCTCGTTTATGGCGGATCGCGCGCCCGCACCGAGGCGACAGGGTTTGGCGCTGTCTTCTTCGTGCGACAGATGCTGGCGACACGTGGCACCGATTTCGACGGCAAGCACGCGACCGTCTCAGGCTCAGGCAATGTCGCCATCTACACGATGGAGAAGATTCTGCAGTTCGGCGGCAAGGTCGTCGCCTGCTCCGACTCCGGCGGCTATGTCGTCGACGAGAGCGGGATCGACCTGGATCTCGTTAAGCAGATCAAGGAGATTCGGCGCGAGCGCATCTCGGAATATCCCCGTCTGAAGGGTGCTAGCGCACACTACATCGAGAAGGGTCGCATCTGGGACGTGCCTTGCGAGATCGCGATGCCGTCGGCGACCCAGAACGAGTTGAACGGCAAGGACGCCCGTCAGCTCGTTCAGAACGGCGTCATCGCTGTGGGCGAAGGTGCCAACATGCCGTCCACGCCCGAGGCGGTGCGGATCTTTCAGGAGGCGGGCGTCCTTTTCGCTCCCGGCAAGGCCGCCAATGCCGGCGGCGTCGCCACCTCGGCGCTGGAGATGCAGCAGAACGCCTCCCGCGACAGTTGGAGCTTCCGCGAGACCGAGGAACGGCTGGAACGGATCATGTGCAACATTCACGACAGCTGCGCCGACACTGCCGAACAATACGGGTCGCCGGGCAACTACGTCCTCGGCGCCAACATCGCCGGCTTCGTCCGTGTCGCGGAAGCCATGCGTGCGCTCGGCCTGATCTGATTCCCCGTCAGGCGATGGCCCTGATGTTCCCAAACCCCAGGTCCCTCGCCATGCTCGCGCGCTCTGTCTTGCCATAGCCGACTTCGGGGGTACCATGGCCCTATGTTCGGTCCGCACAATTCGCGACCTACGAGACTCCGTGGCTCGCCGGAAAATATACCGGCCGGATCCGGCAACCTCCGCATCGATGCCCTGCGCCCTGCAGGACCCCGCCGCGCACCATCAGAGCACCATCGACACCAGCCCCCCGTGCTCCCTCCCCCCGATGATCGGAAAAAGTGACTGCCCGCATGGCCGCAACACTCACTGCCACCGAGCGTCAACTCGCACTGGTGATATCCGCCGCGGTCGCCTTGTGCGGGCTCATTCTGGCTGCCGCAGGACGCCAGGACGCACTCGGTATGCACGGGTTCATCATCCTGCTGTTCGGGTTGGCGTGCACGTTCGCCGTGGTCCATGCGTATCAGGAACCGGAGCCGGGCGAGGAGCGTCTTGCGCGCTACTATGACGAGCCCATCAAGGCCGGAATCGCCATCTCGATGGCGTGGGCGGTCTTCGGCATGTTCATTGGGGTATGGGTGGCCGTGCTTCTGGCTTATCCGGACTTCACCTTCGATCAGGCGTGGGCGAGCTTCGGCCGCTTGCGACCCGCCCATACCACCGGTGTGATCTTCGGCTTCGGCGGGAATGCCCTGATTGCGACGTCGTTTCATGTCGTTCAGCGAACATCGCGGGCACGCCTGCCCGACCAGCTTTCACCCTGGTTCGTCCTGATCGGTTACAACCTGTTCTGCGTGCTGGCCGTGACCGGCTACTTCGTGGGCGTCACCCAATCGAAGGAGTATGCCGAGCCGGAGTGGTACGCCGACATCTGGCTCGTGGTCGTCTGGGTAACGTACTTCGTGCTCTATCTGCGCACGCTGGCGCGGCGGAAGGAGCCCCACATCTACGTTGCCAACTGGTACTTTCTGGCCTTCATCCTCGTCGTCGCCATCCTCCACATCGTCAACAACATCGCCGTTCCGGTGTCGCTGGGACACGCGAAGAGCTACACGGTCTGGCCGGGCGTCCAGGATGCGATGGTGCAGTGGTGGTATGGCCACAACGCCGTCGCCTTCTTCCTGACGGCGGGATTCCTGGGGATGCTCTACTATTACCTGCCCGTTCGGGCGCAGCGACCGATCTTTTCCTATCGCCTTTCGATCCTAAGCTTCTGGGGGATCACCTTCTTCTACATGTGGGCCGGCTCGCACCACCTGCATTACACCGCCCTGCCCCACTGGGTGCAGACGCTGGGCATGACATTCTCCGTGATGCTGCTGGTGCCGTCATGGGCGTCGGCCGGCAATGCTCTCCTCACCCTCAACGGCGCTTGGCATAAAGTCAGGGACGACGCGACACTCCGTTTCATCATGGTCGCCGCGGTGTTCTACGGGCTCTCGACCTTCGAGGGATCGTTCATGGCGATCCGGCCTGTGAACGCGCTGTCGCACTACACCGACTGGACCGTCGGCCACGTTCATGCCGGCGCACTCGGATGGGTCGCGCTGATCACCTTCGGCTCGTTCTATACGCTGGTCCCGTCTCTCTGGAGACGCGAGCGTATGTACTCGCCGGCGCTGGTCGAAGTGCATTTCTGGCTCTCACTCGCCGGAACGCTGATCTACGTCTTCGCGATGTGGAACTCCGGCATCATCCAGGGCCTGATGTGGCGGACCTACACCGAGGACGGCACGCTCGCCTACTCCTTCATCGATTCGCTGGTCGCGATGTTCCCGTATTACGTGGCGCGCGCCATCGGCGGACTGCTGTTCCTGATCGGTGCCATCGTGGGCAGCTACAACATATGGATGACGGCCCGCACCGCTCCCGTGGCGGAGCCCGCGGAGGCGGATGCTCCCCTGACCGGCGCTGTCGCCGCCCCGGCGGAGTAGAATCATGCCCGAATTGTTTCACCGCAGGCTGGAGCGCTCGGCCATCGGCTTCGTGCTCGCGATCATCGCGGCAGCCAGTGTCGGGGGCATCGTCGAGATCGCTCCCTTGTTCACCATCGACGAGACCGTCGAGGAAACGCCGGACATGCGCATGTACACGCCGCTCGAACTCGCCGGCCGCAACATCTATATGCGCGAGGGCTGCTACGCCTGCCACAGCCAGATGATCCGCACGCTGCGCGACGAGGTCGAGCGCTATGGGCCGTACTCGCTCGCCGTCGAATCCAAGTACGATCACCCGATGCTCTGGGGCTCGAAGCGCACCGGGCCGGACCTCGCCCGCGTCGGCGGCAAGTACAGCGACTTCTGGCACGTCGCCCATCTGACGAACCCGCGGGACGTCGTGCCGGAATCCAACATGCCTGCCTACCGCTGGTTGGCGCGGAACACGTTGAAGCTGGACGATCTGCCGCTGCATCTCGAGGCGCTGCGGGCGGTCGGCGTCCCCTATACCGACGAGATGATCGGGAACGCCGCCAGGGACGCGTACGGACAGGCGACGCCCGACAGCGGCTCCGCCGCCGAAGGCGTCTCGGAACGCTACGGCGAGGACACGCAAGTGAGAGCGTTCGACGGCGTCGCCACGCGCGTCACCGAGATGGACGCTCTCGTCGCTTATCTTCAGGTCCTCGGGAGGCTGACCGCCGCGGCGTATCTCGGCACTGCCGCGCCCGAGGAAGTACCGAAACCCATCAATTGACCGGAGAGGAGGAGACGGAATGGACATCGACCACGACAGTCTCGTCGCCTTCTCGAAGAGCTGGGGGCTGTTCTACCTGATCGCGCTCGCGATCTGCGTACTCGTCTACACGTTTTGGCCTTCGAACAGGAAGCGCTTCGAATCGGCCAAGAAGAGCATCCTCGACCAGGACGACAAGCCATGGAAGTAGAGCAGCGCGATCCCGTCAGTGGTCACAGGACCACTGGCCACGAGTGGAACGGCATCACCGAACTCGATACGCCGGTGCCGCGTGGCGTGCTCATCTTCCTGATCGTGACGCACGTCTTCGCAGTCGTGGTGTGGTTTCTGATGCCGACATGGCCGCTCGGGACGACCTACACCAAGGGCCTGCTCGATACGGATCAGTGGAAGACCGTGGAACAGGACCTCGTCAGGGCGCAGGCCGAACGTGCCGCCTGGGTGGGACGCATCGAGACTGCCGACTTCGACGAGATCCGCGCCGATCAGCAACTCATGTCCATCGTCCGTCGCAGCGGGCATCAGCTGTTCGGTGACAACTGCGCCGTCTGTCATGGCGTCGAGGGCAGGGGCCGGGCGAACTATCCCGATCTTACGGACGACGACTGGCTCTGGGGCGGCAGCGTGGAAGAGATCGCCCAGACGATGCGCGTCGGCATCAACGCCGAACATCCGGAGAGCCGGATCGGGCAGATGCCCTCCTTCGGCCGCGACGGCATCCTCAATCGCGAGGAGGTGAAGACTGCCGCCGCCTACGTCTATTCCCTCAGCAATCCCGACTATTCGACCCCCCAGAACGTCGACACCCTGGAAGCCGGACGGGAAGTCTATCTGGCCAATTGCGCGGCATGCCACGCCGAGGACGCCCGGGGAACGCGGGAACTCGGCGCCCCCAACCTCACCGACGACTATTGGGTCTACGGCGGCGACCTCGACACCATCATCGCCACGGTTCACGGCGGCAGGCAAGGCCACATGCCGACCTGGGACGAGCGCCTCACGGACGCCGAGATCAAGATCCTCGCGCTGTACGTGCACTCCTTGGGGGTGGAGACGCCATGACGCCCGCTCCCGGCAAGAGGCGAAGGAAGGTGCGGCTCCTCGTCTGGACCCTTGTCCCGGCGGCGCTGTTGCTGCTGGCCGCAGCCAACATCCACTTGGTCTACGTCGCGGTCGGCTCGCAGCCGGACTGTGTGCCCCACCTGAAGGAAGCCGGTACCGGACCCGGCAGCTTCAGGGCGGCGAAATCCGCCTGCTGAGGAGTGACTGATGAGCGGACCGGACGAGGGCTACTGGCTGCTGAGCGAGACCTCCAGCATCGAGGAAACCAGGAACGAGCGCTGGAAGCGGCACCTGCCGACGAATGCCGGCATGCGGTGGCTGGCCGCGGGATGGCGTGATCTGGCGGCCCAACCAGGCCCCAGTCTCGCCTACGGCTTCGGCATCTTCCTGCTCTCCGCTGGCTTCGTGTGGCTTCTGACGCATTTCGGGCAGGACTACATCCTGTTTCCCGCGCTCGCGGGGTTCCTGATCGTGGCCCCCATCCTGGGGATCGGGCTCTATGCGAAAAGCCGGGAAAGAGAGGCCGGAGAGAGGACTACCCTGGCCCGGATGCTCTTGGCCAAGCCCCGGTCGGGCGCTCAGGTCTACTTCACGGGCCTCCTGCTCTGCCTCCTCACCCTCCTCTGGATGCGGGCAGCCGTCCTCATCTACGCCCTCTTCTTCGGGGTGAAGCCGTTTCCCGGCATCGAGCACATCGTCGACCTGCTCCTCACCAGCCCGACCGGATGGGCCATGCTGGTCGTCGGCACCGCGATCGGCGGCCTCTTTGCCGCCTTCGCCTTCTCGATCAGCGTGTTCTCGATCCCCATGCTGCTCGACCAGCGAGCTGATGCGCTGACCGCCATGGGCACGAGCATGGCGCTGGTGTGGAACAACATCGTCCCGATGGTGGCCTGGGGGGCGATCGTGTTCGCCTTGTTCCTCGTGTGCGTCGCGACCTGGCTCGTGGGTTTGGTCGTGGTGTTTCCACTGCTGGGACATGCCACGTGGCATGCCTACAGGGCGATGTCGCGACCGGAGGCCCAGGGGTGAGTTGCTGCGCCTTCGGAGCGGTAGCGGCCGAGTACGCGCCCCGGTCGGGATGGCCTTCCGACCAGGAGATACGTCTGGCGAGCCGGACGGTCGGCGAGGATCTTCTTCAAACTGATCTTTCCGTACCGTCGGCGCATTGCGGCGGCTGCATCGCCGCGATCGAGGCCGCACTGACGCCACTCGAGGGAGTCGTCTCGGCGCGTCTCAACCTGACCACGCGACGGGCCACGGTGAAATGGCGTAAAGCCGGCAAGGCACCGCCGCTGTTCCAGGCTCTCGCCGCCGCCGGATACGACGCCAGCCTCTTCTCCCTCGACGAGCCGGAAACGAACCAGGAGATGCGGAGACTGGTCCGCGCGACCGCCGTGGCCGGCTTCGGCGCGTTCAATATCATGCTGTTCTCGGTGTCGGTGTGGTCGGGCGCCGGCGAAGGTACGCGGCATCTCTTCCATATCCTGTCCGCGGTGCTGGCGGTGCCGGTCGTCCTGTATTCCGGGCGGGTCTTCTTCCTCTCGGCCTGGTCTGCGGCGAAATCCGGACGGGCGAACATGGATGTGCCGATCTCCGTCGGGATCCTCTTCGCACTGGCGCTCAGCCTGCACGACACCCTGCGGAACAATCCACACGCCTATTTCGACGCCGTGACGTCGCTGATCTTCTTCCTGCTGGCCGGCCGCACGCTCGACCACATGATGCGCAGCAAGGCCAGAACCGCGGTGCTGGGCCTCGCGCGGATGATGCCGCGGGGTGCCGCGGTCGTCGCGCCCGACGGCGAGGTCTCCTACAAGCCCCTCCAGGAGATCGCGCCGCAGGAGCGCGTGCTCGTCGCACCGGGAGAAAGGATCCCGCTCGATGGGGTGGTGGCGTCCGGATCCGCCGACGTGGATGCGGCCATCGTCACCGGAGAAGCGGCCTCACTCCCCGTGAAGCCGGGCAGTTCCGTCCTGGCGGGCATGCTGAACCTCGACGGATCGCTCGAGGTGACGGTGACGCGGCCTGTGGCGGACTCCTTCGTCGCGAGCATTGCCCGTCTGATGGAGGCGGCAGAGCACGGGCGCGCGAAATACAGGCGGCTGGCGGATCGCGCAGCTTCAGCCTATTCGCCGTTCGTGCACGCGCTGGCGATGCTGGCGTTCGTCGGCTGGATGACAGCGACGGGAGACTGGCACCGCTCGCTGACGGTGGCGATTTCGGTCCTCATCATCACCTGTCCCTGCGCGCTGGGCCTGGCGGTCCCGATGGCGCAGGTCATGGCCGCGCGGCGACTGTTCGAGCGGGGCATCGCGCTCAAGGACGGCAGCGGCCTCGAACGGCTCGCCGAGGTGGACACTGTCGTCTTCGACAAGACGGGCACGCTGACCCTCGGCGATCCGCGCGTCACGGACTGTAGCGTCCCACACGAACATCTTGCCGCCGCGGCGGCGCTGGCCGCCCGGTCCCGACATCCCGCAGCCCGCGCCGTGGCGGCGCTCGCCGAGGGACGTCTGGACGTCGAGGAGTTCCGGGAGCAGCCGGGGCTCGGGATCGAAGGACGGATCGGCTCGAATGTGTACCGGCTTGGAAAAGCCGAATGGGTCCGCTCCCAGGGAGAGGCATCCCATTCCGGCACGGACCAGGGTAGCACGCTGACCTGCAACGGCGAGTTCCTGGGATCCTTCAGCTTTTCGGATACGCCCCGCCTCCAGGCAAGGCAGGCCGTGAATGGGCTTCGTGCCGCCGGGCTGGAGGTCGAGATGCTCTCCGGCGACCGCCGGGAACCCGTCTCCCGAATGGCAGCCGCCCTCGGCATCGCGGCATTCCGCTCAGGCCTCCTGCCGCAGGGCAAGGTCACCCGCCTGGAGGAACTAGCCCGGAACGGTCGTAGGACCCTCATGGTCGGGGACGGGCTCAACGATGCGCCGGCACTGTCCGCCGCCCATGTCTCGATGGCTCCAGGGAATGCGGCCGATATCGGACGCGCAGCGGCCGACCTCGTGTTTTTCGGCCGCGGACTGATGGCCGTGCCCGACGCCATCGCGATCGCCGCAACGGCCCGCCGCCTCGTACACCAGAACCTGGCCCTGGCAATCGCCTACAACGTCCTCGTGATCCCGGTGGCGCTGCTCGGTTATGTCACGCCTCTCATGGCCGCCGTCGCCATGTCGCTCTCCTCCATTCTCGTCGTGGCGAACGCATTGAGGTTTCCCTCGATGCGAGGCCGGACAGTGGCTTCGGAAGGACCTGGTGCGCCGGTGCCTATCGCGTTGGAGGCCGCACGGTGATTTCGTTGGCTTGGCTGGTACCGATCGCCTTGGGGATGGGCGTCGTAGGGCTGATGGCGTTCCTCTGGTCGGTCCGCAGCGATCAGTATGAAGATCTCGACGGGGCAGCCGAAAGGGTACTCCTCGACCAGGAGGACGATCGGCCGGTTCCGGATCGTTCGGGTCGCCGAGAGGACAAATTGAGAGGATAAAGAGCAGGATGACGTATCTGATCACACGCACCGAACCGGCTCGACACCACTTTTAGAGGATATAGCCATGGCGGCAACGAGAAGTCGGATCGGGTGGGTCAGTTCCCTGGCAGTCGTATTTGGTGCAGCTGTGATGCTTCCGAGCATGATCGCACTAGCAGTTACAATTTACGCGGTCGCAGTTGCCATGTTTTAAGCACTGGTTGGCACCGTGGGTGTCTTCGCCGAGAGCATGCCCGCGGCGGCGATGCTGGCCGACTACCTCTTCGGTCACGACCATGCCGATCCGGCGACTTCATTAGCACAGCCTCCTTCATCCGGCCGCGCCCCCTCCCCTGCTCCTGCCTGGTTTCGCGTTAATGCACCAGCCCCTGGGCAATGCCCATCGGGTTCCCCGAATAGAACGACGGGCATCTCCGCCCCTCACCGGCCTTTGGCACTCGTCGCGCTACGCCCGAGGTCACCCTCCACTCCTGCCGTATGCGAAGGCGGCCGACGCCTTACGTGCCGGATCGGCGATGCGAGGCATCGGTGAGGCCATCACCGTCATGGTCGTCAATGCCTCTTTCAGAGTCGACCGTCACCGGCGCAGATCATGCCACGGTGAACGGCAATCTTGCGGGTAAGGTATCGCCTCACACGCCTTTCCACAGGCTACGCGCCCTGGAAACGACCAAGGGAAGCAGCAATGCCGTTCCGCACAATAGAACGATGGAACGGTGTCGCCGCGGTAATGAAGGTCAGCGACACCGACGGGCGCGGCCTCGTCCTCGATCCTCAGCCTGCCGATGTCCAGGATCGCGATGATGCCATTCCGGTTCTGCGCCTGTCGCGCCGCTCCTTTCTGGTCGTGGCCAAGGCGTTTGCCGACATGGGCTTCTCCAGCGACATGCCGCAGAGCACCACCCTCATCGACATCGAGATCGTGGCGAAAACCACCCGACCAGTTCGGCGGCATTTCCTGGCGGCCTCCTATCGTCGTCAGACCGGATCGAAGCCGTCCAAGGGTCACGCAGCCTTTTGCAGGGCGCCCGCAAGAAGCGTCTGGCGCGCCAGGACCGCGATCAGGTCCGACCGCGTCACGATGCCGACGAGCCGCGGGCCTTCGACGGGAGCTGCCTGCAAGCCGCCATCGGCCAGCAACCGGACCAGGACGCCGATGCCGTCAGCGGGCCCGACGGTCGGCAAGTCGGGAGTCATGATGTCGCGGGCGCGCAGCCGCCGGTCGCGGCCCGGGCAGGCAAGGCGGGTCAGGCTGGCCGCAAAACCCCCACCGTAGCCGACCGAGTCGAGACGCGCGCGCTGAATCAGGTCGTTCTGGGTGATGATGCCGCGCACTACGCCATGCCCATCCACGACGGGCAGGGTCTTGAACATGTGCCGACGAAAGAGGTCTGCGACAACGCCGAGGCGGGTATCGGGTGCGACCGTTATCAAATCACGCGACATGACCGCGCCGCAGGTCAAGTCGTCGAAGTGGCGCCGTGCGGCCTCGGCCTCGGCAGCGACCAGAATGCGGCCGAAATCCTCGGCGCCGATGACGTTGCCCCCTGAAGCGCCCTCGGTTTGAACTGGACTCCGTCGGAAGGAGACGGAGATGAAGAAGAGCCGGTTCAGCGAAGAGCAGATCATTGCGGTCCTGAAGGAGCATCAGGCCGGGATTGCGGTGACGGATCTCTGCCGGAAGCACGGGATCAGCGACGCGACCTTCTACAACTGGCGCAGCCGCTGTGGGGGCATGGAGGTGTCCGATGCGCGCCGGCTGAAGGCGCTCGACGACGAGAACCGCAAGCTCAAGAAGCTGCTGGCGGAATCGATGCTGGACGTTGCGACGCTGCGCGAGGCGCTCGGAAAAAACTTCTGAAGCCCGGATCGCGGAGAGCGTTCGTGACCTGGGCTATCGAAAAGAAGAGCTATTCGCAGCGTCGGGCGTGCGGACTGATCGGGCTCGACCCGAAGACCTGCCGCTATGCCTCGCGGCGGTCCGACGACGCGGAGATCAGGGAGCGCCTGAAGACGCTGGCGGGCCAACGTCGGCGGTTCGGCTATGGGCGGCTGCACATCCTGCTGCGATGGGAAGGCGTCGCGCTGAACCACAAGAAGCTGTTCCGGCTCTATCGGGAGGAGCGGCTGACGGTGCGCCGGCGCGGGGGGCGCAAGCGCGCTCTCGGGACGCGGGCGCCGATGGCCGTGCCACAGGGACCGAACCAGCGCTGGCGCCTCGACTTCGTCGCCGACCAACTCGTCGACGGCCGGCGCTTTCGTGTGCTGGTCGTGGTCGACGACTTCACCCGCGAATGCCTGGCGCTCGTCGTCGACACCTCGCTCTCCGGCCAGCGGGTCGCCCGCGAGCTCGATGCGCTCATCGCTCTTCGCGGCCGGCCGCTCATGGTCGTCAGCGACAACGGTACCGAGCTCACATCGCGGGCGATCCTGCAATGGCAGGAAGATAGCCAGGTCGAGTGGCACTACATCGCGCCGGGCAAGCCGATGCAGAACGGCTTCGTCGAGAGCCTGAACGGTCGCTTCCGCGACGAGTGCCTCAATGAGCACATGTTCCGCAACCTGCCGAGCGCTCGTCGGCTGATCGAGGAATGGAAGACGGATTACAACGCCCACCGGCCGCACACGAGCCTTGGCGGCCTCACCCCGAACGAATTTGTAATCCGGACCCACAAGGGCCAAAACGAGCACAGAGTCCAGTTATGAACGAGGGCAAATAGGGGGCAACGTCACCGATGTTGGCACTCAGGTTGAAACGGTCGAGCATAGTGGACAGGTCATCCGCGCTCAGGCCCAGCCGGCGTTCCGGCGCAGGGTCCGCGGTCGCATGGGTTCCATACGATTTCGGCTGGCGGAATGGATAGCGCCGCCCCGTTGTTCTATTGTAGAGCACAGCCAAGGCAACCAGCAGCATCGTGTCAAGCATCACCGGTGCGAGCACGAAGCCGTAGCCAAGTTCGCCTGTGAGCGGATCGGCCAACGCCGTCGCACTGTGCCTAACTCCGCGCTTGCCCAACCCTGGTCGGCGGTGGCCAGGAACGCCGTCGCCCCGAGCGGCGCAATCAGCAGCAGGCGTGGGCCGCGCCGACCCATGAACTAACAGTGATCAGGATCGCGCCGCAGAGCGCAAGCCCCGCACCCGCCCCCAGCGATGCGCGCAGAGCCTCGCGCCATGTCGGGCGGGACATGGTCGGACCGAGTGCGCGCAGGGTTTGGCGCAGGCGCACCCGCGCCCGTCTCCCGATGCATGAGGCTCGGCACCGGCCTATCCGGCGCAGCCCTCGTTACCTGCATACTGTGAGACGGGTCGCCCCGTACTCAGGCGGACATGTAGTCTAGGGACAGCCCAATCGGCGCTTGATCGGCGCAATGGGTGGGCCACTGCTGCACGCGCTGCCTCACCTCCTCCGTCGGCAAGAGCTATGGCTTACACGCGCCTATGGAACCAGGCGCGCAGATTTGCCCGTCGATCCACGTGGCGCCGCTGAGGTCGCTGTAGGTTAATTCGGCTCGACCGAGCTTTGCGTTCGACAGGTCGGCGCTGGATAAATCTGCCGCCCGTATGTCGGCAGCTGTCAAATCCGCTCGGGACAAGTTGGCGTTCGACAAATCCGTTCTGTTGAGGACTGCGCCTATGAGCTGCGCATCGGCGAGCACTGCGCCTGACAGATTGGTGCTGTAGAAATCCACTCCGGTCAGGTTGGCTCCTGCCAGGTTAGCGCCCGACAGATCGGCGTCGGAGAGGCTGGCGTTGGCGAGATCACGCCCCGAAAGATCAACCCCCGCGCAGTTCGTCCTCGGCTTGATCTCGCATGCAGAACTGCTGGCCAAAGAGGCTGATGCTGCGGCCGTCGCGATGGCGAACAGGCTTGTGGTGAGCGCACGGTATCGCATGTGGCACTTGCGTCTCTCGTCTCCCTGGAGCTTCAGGCGAACAAACCTAAGTTCCAGCCCATCAACAAGGCCACCGCAACCAGAAGGGCCCCCCACAAGATCCGCTGATCCTTCATCCACTCTTCCCTCTGTATCGATACAGCGGCACTGGCGGCTGCGCAATCCCACCCCCTGTGCGCCCAGCAACCCGGCTAGCTCGCCGCGGCCGACTGCCATCTCACTTAGCCCCTCCTTGATCTTGATCAAGGATTTGCATCAGTTCCACCGGGTGATAGGGGCAAGCAGGTCGCCAACTGCCGGAGGCTGATGAGAACCCGATCGACCGTCACTTCTCGCGATTTAGGGTGGGAATCGCCGACAGTTCATGTCGGACGTTCACCGTCAGCCTCACGCAGTCGACCCTGATAGGCTCGGTCCGTGCTGCAGCAGTGGACAGGGGGGTCCGCGCCACCTTCGGCGAGAGCCACGAGGACGGCACGAGCTTGGGCGCCCAACCATGTTCAGCGATATCCTATGCACATCACGTAATCTCGCAGGAGTTGCTCCTCGTACTCCACCTCTTCGAGGAGCGCCTGCACGACCTGTCGGGCATTGATTACACCGATCGGGCGTAGATCCCGATCGGTGACGGGGAGGTGCTTCAAACCCCGGTCCTTCATGGTCGACCAGACATCCTTTACGAAGCTGTCCGGGTGGCAGAAGGTCACGGCGCGCGTCATGACGGCGGACGCGGCAGTAACGCAGCTCGCACCGTGACAGTCGCCGATCCGGGCGACGATATCGGTTTTCGTGATGACCCCGGCCATCGCGCCGGCGGCATCGCAGACAATGACAAGGTTCGCGTCGGCGCCCTGCAAAAGCTTCGCCGCATCGATGAGCGGTGCGTCTATCCCGACAGTTGCCGGCTTCCCGCGCGCGGCGGGAAGCATCCTCTCAACGAGCATCGTGCCGCTCCTTTCACCGTAGTCACTGTCCTGCGCCTCATGGCGCATGGGATCAACTTCTTTATCTCGGCAATGGCCTTGGGGCAGGTCCGGGTGCAGTTCAGGATGGTGTGACAGCGGTACAGCCTGAACGGGTCCTGCAATTCGTCGAGGCGTTCGTCAGCGGCTTCATCGCGGCTGTCGGCCAGCCACCGCCAAGCCTGAAGCAGCACGGCCGGGGATCGTAACGATAGATCTCGAACGCCTTCACGCGGTGTGCACCGGCCGGCGCCGGCCATGCCCGCCCTCGTCCGACTTCCGATCCCTGCTCGACGCGAAAGCCCTTCGGTACGAGGAAGCGCTTGAACGGGCTGCGCGAAACTTGATCTGAGGATCGGATGATCACCGCATTCTCCTGAGCCGAAAAGTGCGCGAGGGCGGCGCACTTGGGTGGGTGGAGGTCGCCGGGGTGCAACTGCGTATCGTCGCGACGCCTTTCTATCCCGGTGCTGCACTCCAGATAGTTATTATGCGTCGGCACTCCGAGCAGGAAAGCCGGCGCCCCGACCGTTTCGCCAGAGGTACAGAATGATGTCGAGCCAGAAGGAGCGAATGCAGATGCCAGCCGACGATCGTACCGAGCACGAGAAGGCCGACGCCCGCCTGGACGAAGCCCTCACCGAGACATTTCCCGCCAGCGATCCGATCTCGATCATGCCCGACCCGGCCCCAGTAGACGAGGAGCCAGCGAGCTGAATATGCAGAGATAGGGCGGGGCTCTCCCCGCCGTGGTGCCGTCCGTACTGGTGCCGGAGAAGAACTGGCAGCGGCCGATTGACGGGGTTCTATGGAAGTTTCGACGGAGCGCCGGAGTTGCTTTCCGCGCGCCGTCCGCTTACATCCGGCGCGCCGCTTCGCCAGTTATGGATCGGTGGACATCCACCGCCCGCCGCCCAGGAGCACCTCGCGCAGATCGGCCGCCAGATCGGCGCGGCCACACTGCGCGTCGTGTTCGGCGAGCTCCCGGTGGTGATCGCCGGCGCGAAGGCTACGACGCCGTTTTCTCGACACAGCGGCCGCCTCGGCATCGACGAGAAGATGATGCGGGAGGCGATCGCCGTCCGCGACGCGATCCACCCGCACGAGCCGCTGCTGGTCGGCTACCTGGACAGCACCTACGCATGCCACGGTGAACGGCGATCTTGCGGATAAGGTATCCCCGACATGGGCCTTCCCAGTTCACACGTCTCTGGAAGCGACCCAAGGGACTGCCCGCTGCTCAGCAAGATTACAACGGCCGATGTCGCTCCGCGATGAACGCCCCTGGGAGTCCATCCGGATGGACTCCCACTAATGTCGCCGCCCCTGTACAATCGCACCGAACGGCGTCGTCACTGCCGTTAAGGCCTCTCGCACCGCGAAGCGGATCGGCCGCTGCATGCTCTTCAGGGCACACTCTTCCGCCAGCGTCTCGATATACGCTTCAATTGCCGCACCCGTTCGCACGTGTTCCTCAGCCCAGAGGTGATCATCATCCGTGTCGGGAAGACATCTCGTGACTGCAGGTCGTAACGGGGCGCCGCAATGATGGCGATCCTATCGCGGATAGAGAACGCCTGCTTCAGGCCCGTTGGGAAGATTGTCGCCAAGCCACGCTAATCTAATGATCGCTGCCTGCGCGAAGGCTTGGGCGTACGCTACCGTCTGTTCATCCGTCGCGATTTCTGCTGCTTCCAGGTAGCGGTCCACCAGAATCCCAGCCATCGGGAGCAGCGCAGTATGGAGTTCCGCTGGGATCGGAACTCCTCCTGCCGGCATAGGCAGTCCGGCACCAGCAAGTTCGTCTGCGGTTCGTCTGGCAGCGAGCGCCATCTCGCGAAGTTCAGCGGCCACCTGTCCGATCGCCTTGCCTGCGGCACGCTCACATGCATCGGCGAACCGCTGCTCCAGCACATCCGCCTCAGCAGCAACGCCTGGCGCCTGCCCCTGACGCTCGAGGTGAAAAGCACGACGTCGCTCCTGCCGTAGTAGAGCCACATGCTCGAGTTCGCTATGCGCCATCCGCTCGGCGGCCTGCTGAACCGCAGTGGATGTCGCCTGAGCAGCGACATAGCTCCAGAAGGCGAAGGCTCGCTCCTCGTTCCGCACCGCGACCGATAGCGCCCGGTAGGCCGTAAGGAGGCGGGGGTCGGTCAGGTCGATACCCGCCATGTCGACGGTCTCCGGGGGATGCCATCGCATTAATGCATGCCGCGGAGCATTGCCGGTGTGGCGGAGCGATAGCGCCGTCACCGATTCGCCATGGCGGCGCTCTTCGTCGGCCAGCCGTTCGAAAACCTCCGCCAGCCGTAAGCTATCCTGCGCCCGCATCCGAGCACCAAGATCGGCATACCGCTCCGCTGCCTCTGCCTCCATCAGATGCGCGATGGCAAAAAGCTCATCCAGATCACGTACTGGAGCCACTGGCTCGCTCTTAAGCAAGGGCATCGTCATCCTCCCGGAAGGGCATGGGAATGAGGAGCGCCAGTGCATTCTTGGTTCAAGTTGCGCTGGAGCAAATTCAGCCTGTCCCCCTGCCTTCAGAGTGTGCACCACAAACGGATGGATACGAAGCCCCCACGGGTTGCGCTGGTTTTCGCGAATGAGGCGGGAAAGTTGATTGAAAGGGAGGCCAAGTCAGTGAGGGAGCGGAGGGTCCCTGCCTCGGTGAAGCGAGCGCAATGGGCGTTGGCGCCCTTGGTGGCCTTCTTGCTGTCCGTGATTCTGTGGTCCGCGGCCTTCGCAGCCAGCCGTGTCGATGGTTATCTCGCGCAGGTGCAACCCAGCGAGTTCTTCGGAGAGGCGACCCACTTCGGTTCACCGCAGGGCGATCCACCCATCGTGCCGGTCTTCGCGGGGGATCGACTTCCCGGCCAAGTGTATCTGAACTCCGATTTCACCTCGACCGCCGGCTATTCCGGGAAGCCGATCGACATCCTGGTCGGAATAGACCCGGCCGGCGTGGTCACCGGCTTGAAACTCATGGCACATGCGGAACCTATCGTCCTGATCGGCATCCCCGAGCAGCGTGTCGTTGCCGCGATCAATTCCCTCATCGGCACCGACGCGGCCGCAATTGCCGCAAGCGGACGGATCCCGCAGGTCGATATCGTCAGCGGCGCCACCGTGACCCTTCTCGTCATGGGCGACAGCGTGGTGCGGTCGGCCGTGCGCCTGCTCCGCAGCGGCCGCTTGGCCGGTGGAACCGGGCCCGCGACGCCGGCCGTCGTGCCGCCGACACGCGCGCTCGATCCAGACGTCAGCGAGATCAGAAGTTGGGGCGACCTTCTCGGCGACGGCTCCATTCGCCGGCTGTCTCTAAGCATTGCCGACGTGAACGAAGCATTCAACCGCACCGGCGACGCTTCCGCCGCAGCCAATCCCGAACCGGGGCCGCCGGACGAGACGTTCATCGACCTTTACACCGCACTCGTATCCGCGCCCACGATCGGCCGCAGTCTGCTAGGCGATCTGGGCTATCAGCGCCTGACCGAGCGGCTGCAGCCGGGGCAGCACGCCATCGTCGTGATGGGCGCCGGCTTGTACTCCTTCAAGGGGTCGGGATATGTGCGCGGCGGCATCTTCGATCGCGTCGAACTGATCCAGGAAGGGGTATCGGTGCGCTTCCGGGACCGTAATCACACGCGGCTCGCCGACCTCGCGGCCGACGGCGCGCCCGACTTCCCAGAGATCGCGCTGTTCGTGCTGCCTGCGGATGCTCCTCTGGATCCCTCCACGCCCTGGGAACTGCGGCTTCTGGTCCAGCGCGCGACGGGGGCGCGGGACAAGGTTTTTCTCACCTTCGACCTCGGTTATACGCTGCCGGAAAAATATCTGGCGCCGGTCGTCGCAGCGGCACCGCCCGCGCAGCAAGCGACGGTAAAACCGGGCGGGCCCGCCCCTGGAAGCACGGCTGCCGGCACCGTGGCCCTCGATGCGACCGCGGCCGATGGCGGGGAACTGGCGATACCGCTATGGCAGCGGATATGGCTCGGCAACACCTGGTTCATCGCGATCACGGTCCTGGCTTTGCTTGTGCTGACCGCGATCTTCTTCTTCCAGGACTGGCTCGTCAGGCGGCCGCGGGTCTATGTCTGGGTCCGG
Organism: Constrictibacter sp. MBR-5; assembly: GCF_040549485.1. Classification (NCBI taxonomy): domain Bacteria; kingdom Pseudomonadati; phylum Pseudomonadota; class Alphaproteobacteria; order Rhodospirillales; family Allostellaceae; genus Constrictibacter; species Constrictibacter sp. MBR-5. The sequence goes on along the minus strand of NZ_JBEPTK010000025.1, from coordinate 24,965 downwards.
CGCGCGTACCTGACCTTTACCCTGTTCTGGCTCGGCTGGTATGCCAACGCCCAGCTGTCCGTCGTCAACGTCCTGACCTTCACGACGTCGCTGGTGACGGAGTTTCAGTGGGAGTTCTTCCTTGCGGCTCCGCTCGTCTTCATCCTGTGGGCCGCTGTCGCGGCAGGGCTGCTGTTTTGGGGCCGCGGACCCTTCTGCGGCTGGCTCTGCCCGTTTGGCGCGCTGCAGGAACTGACCAACACCATCGCACAATGGGCAAAGGTGCCGCAGATCAAGGTGCCCTGGGGCCTGCACGAGCGGCTGTGGCCGATCAAATACGTCATCTTTCTCGGCCTGTTCGGGCTGTCTTTCTATTCCCTCGCGCTGGCGGAGACACTGGCTGAGGTGGAGCCGTTCAAGACGGCGATCATCCTCAATTTCGTTCGCGAATGGCCCTTCGTCGTCTACGCGCTGACGCTGCTTGCGATCGGCCTGTTCATCGAGCGCTTCTTCTGCCGCTATCTCTGCCCGCTCGGGGCAGCGCTCGCCATTCCAGGGCGCATCCGGATGTTCGAATGGCTGAAACGCTGGCCGGAATGTGGTTCGCCCTGTCAGCGTTGCGCCAAGGAATGCCCGGTGCAGTCCATCCACCCGGAAGGACACATCAACGTCAATGAGTGCATCTACTGCATGCACTGCCAGGAACTTTATCACGACGATCACCGCTGCCCGCACATGATCCAGGTCCGCCTGAAACGGGAGCGGTTCGCGGCAACGTCCTCGCCGGCGATGCGGGGAGGTGAGAAGCGGGCGCCTACGACCGGTGCCCAACAAACCCCGGCCGCCCCGGTTGCGGGCGAGCCCTCAAGTTGACAAGGAGCGCTTTGTATGTCCGACGACCGCGAGCCTACAGGTTTGAACAGGCGACAACTGCTGGGCACCACCGCAGCCGTGGCAACGGGAGCCGCCATAGGGGGCGTGGGCCTGGTGACCATGCATGGCGGCGCGGCGCCCGCCGAGGCTCAGACCCGGGCGCGTCCTGGGGCGGCCAAATACGAAGTGAAGCCGGGCGAATTGGACGAATACTACGTATTCTCCTCGAGCGGCCAGACAGGAGAGGTTCGCATCCTGGGCCTGCCCTCGATGCGCGAATTCATGCGGATCCCCGTGTTCAACCGCTGCAGCGCGACGGGCTGGGGGCAGACCAATGAAAGCCGCAAGGTGCTGACCGAGGGCCTCACGCCGGAAGCGCGGGAATTTCTGAAGGACAAGGGCGGGGTCTACACGAATGGCGATCTGCACCATCCCCATCTGTCCTTCACGGACGGCACGTACGACGGCCGCTATCTCTATGCCAACGACAAGGCGAACACCCGCGTCTGCCGCATCCGGCTCGACGTGATGAAGTGCGACAAGATTATCCAGCTTCCGAACCAGCACACCGTTCACGGTCTGCGGGTGCAGAAATACCCGAAAACCGGATACGTCTTCTGCAATGGCGAGGACGGGGTGCCGATCCCGAACGACGGCAAGATCCTGGACGACCCGACGCAATACCACTCGATCTTCACAGCGCTCGACGGCGAAACGATGAAGGTCGCGTGGCAGGTGATGGTCGACGGCAATCTCGACAACGTCGACGCCGACTACCAGGGCAAGTACGCCTTCTCGACCTGCTACAACTCAGAGGGCGGCGTGACTTTGCCCGAGATGATGGCTTCCGAGCAGGATTGGGTGGTCATTTTCAACCTCAAGCGGATTGAAGAGGCCGTTCAAAAGGGCGACTTCAAGGAGATCGGCGGCGTGCCGGTGCTGGACGGGCGTAAGGGATCGCCGTTCACACGCTATGTCCCGGTATCTAACAGCCCGCACGGCATGAATACGGCGCCCGACGGTATCCACGTCGTCGCCAACGGCAAGCTGTCTCCGACCGTCACCGTGTTCGACGTCCGCCTGTTCGATGACTTGTTCGACGACAAGATCGAGCCCCGCGCGACGGTAGTAGCCGAACCCGAACTCGGTCTCGGCCCCCTGCATACCGCCTATGACGACAAGGGTAACGCCTACACCACGCTGTTTATCGATAGCCAAGTCTGCAAGTGGAACATCGAGACGGCGCGCAGGGCGTACAAGGGTGAGAAGGTTAATCCCATCCTTCAAAAACTCGACGTCCACTATCAGCCTGGCCACAACCACACCTCGATGGGCCAGACAAAGGAAGCAGACGGGAAGTGGCTGATATCACTCAATAAATTTTCGAAGGACCGCTTTCTCAACGTCGGTCCGCTGAAGCCTGAGAACGACCAGCTGATCGACATCTCCGGCGACCGCATGGCCATCGTCCATGACGGCCCGAGTTTCGCCGAGCCGCACGACGCCACCATTGTGCACCGATCGAAGATCCAGCCGCTGCATGTCTGGAAGCGCGACGATCCCTACTTTGCGGACGCAGTTCGGCAGGCAAAGGCCGACGGAGTCGACCTGGAAGGGGACAATAAGGTCATCATCGACGGGGACAATGTCCGCGTGTACATGACATCAGTTGCCCCGATGTTCGGCCTCGACAGTTTCACCGTAAAGCAGGGCCAGGAGGTCACCGTTTATGTGACCAATATCGACGAGGTGGAGGACCTGACGCACGGCTTCTGCATCGTAAATTACGGGATCAGCATGGAGGTCGGGCCCAAAGCCACCGCCTCGGTCACCTTCAAGGCCGACCAAGCGGGCGTCTACTGGTATTTCTGCACCTGGTTCTGCCATGCCATGCACATGGAGATGAAGGGCCGTATGCTGGTCGAGCCACAGGCGGTCTGAACCGGCAAATGCACACCCTCCTTCTATGGAGTGCGGGACTGGCGGCGATCTGCGCCGCCAGTCCCGCACCAGCGTGCGCCGCCGTCCTGGAGGTCGCCCCGGGGAGCCCCGTTCAGACCGTGATCGGCGCGGCCTCTCCCGGTGATGTCGTGGCGCTGCTCCCTGGCGTCCATAAGGGGCCGGTGACCCTCGATAATGCAGTCGTGCTGGACGGGCGCGGAAGTGCCGAACTCGCCGGTCCGGGAACAGGCACGGTCGTGACCGTAACAGCGCCGCGAGCGGTCGTCCGCGGGCTGACGATCCGCGGCTCCGGCAGGAACCTCCAGGCAATGGACTCGGCAGTGTTCGTTCACAAGGAGGCCGCGGGCGCGCTGGTGGAGGAGAACCGAATCGAGGGCAATCTCTTCGGCGTCTACCTGCATGGGGCACCTGATTCCGTGGCGCGACGCAACGTCATCGTCGGTGTCGGCGGCCGCCTAGCCGAGAGGGGCAACGGGGTTACCGTCTGGAATGCTCCCGGAGCCGTGGTGGCGGAGAACGACATCAGCGGGGGGCGCGACGGGATCTTCGTACTCGCCAGCAAGCGCAACCGGTTCCTCGATAACCGCATGAAGGATCTGCGCTTCGCGGTGCACTACATGTACACGAACGATAGTGAGGTCAGCGGGAACGTCTCCACCGGCAACCATGTCGGCTTCGCCATCATGTATTCGAACCGACTGGTCATCAGGGACAACGTGTCGAGGGGCGACCGCGATCACGGCCTGCTGTTCAACTACGCCAACCAGTCGGAGATCGCGTTCAATGCCGTGTTCGGCCGCCTGATCGCGTCGTCGGAAGAGGCCGAGGGAAACATCGCCGAACACGGGGTGGCTCTGCGCGATGCGGGATCGGATCTGACCGCGGGCGGCGCGCGCATCGGCCCCACCAAATGCGTCTTCATCTATAATGCCAACAGGAACCGCTTCGTCGACAACTGGTTCAAAGGCTGTGAGATCGGCATCCATTTCACAGCGGGTTCCGAAGGCAACGCGGTCGTCGGCAACGCCTTCGTCAGGAACCGGACACAGGTGAAGTATGTCGGCACTCGCTCTCTCGACTGGTCCGAGAAGGGGCGCGGAAATTACTGGAGCGACAACCCCGCGTTCGACCTGGACCGCGATGGCATTGCCGATGCCGCCTACCGACCGAACGACATCGTCGACAAGGTGCTGTGGGTGGCGCCGCAGGCGAAGCTCTTGATCAGCAGCCCGGCCGTCCAGACGATCCGCTGGGCACAGTCGCAGTTCCCCGCGCTGTATCCGGGCGGCGTCGTGGACAGCCGCCCTCTGGTCGCCCCGCCACCGGTGCCGGCCCGTGCCTCACGATAATCGGGCGCAAGCGCCCGCCAACGTCCGTCTCGACCGTGTCACGAAGCGCTACGGCCGAGAAGTCGAAGCGGTTCGGGACGTCAGCTTCACGCTCCTCCCGGGCGAGACGACCGCTCTCGTCGGCCACAACGGCGCCGGCAAGACGACGCTGATGAAGTTGATCCTCGGGCTCATCCGCCCGAGTTCCGGCTCCTTGCGCGTTCTGGGCGAGGATCCGGTCTCCGGTGCCTTCGCCGTGAGGCGAGCAGTAGGGTTCCTGCCGGAGAACGTCTCGTTCAACACGGCCCTCACGGCACGCGAGACATTGACCTTCTATGCGCGTCTTAAACGACAAGGGCCGGCGGCGGTAGACACGTTGCTGGAGCGTGTAGGCTTAACCGAGGCAGCCGATAGACGAATCGGCGGCTACTCCAAGGGCATGCGCCAGCGGCTCGGCCTAGCACAGGCGCTGCTGGGCGCGCCGCGCGTCCTGATGTTCGACGAGCCGACCACCGGTTTGGACCCTGCACTGCGCCAGAGTTTCTATGGCATCGTGGAGGCGCTTCAGAATGATGGCGCCACTGTGCTGCTATCCTCTCACTCGCTCACTGAACTGGAGCACAAGGTCGGGCGCATGGTCGTGATGAATCGCGGCGTGAAGGTGGCGGACGGCTCGCTGGACGACTTGCGCCGGCTGGCGCGCCTGCCGACTCGGATCCGACTGACGCTGGCGGCCGACGACGTCGCTGGCGCAGCAGAGAGAATCGCTGTCGGCTGCCTGTGGCGGCGTCTCGAGGAAAACATGATCGAAGTCGACGCTACGGCGGAGACGAAGCTCGATATCCTGCGCCGCGCCGCACACCCGGATGCACCGGTGCGGGACATCGATGTGCTCCCGCCCACGCTCGATGAGCTTTACGCGCACTTTCTGCGCACGGGGGGAGAGCGGTGAGCAACATCCTGGCGGTCGCCACCAAGGAGATCCAGGAAGGAATGCGGAACCGCTGGGTGTTGGCCACCACACTCCTGCTGGCCACGCTTGCCCTCACGCTCACTTTCCTCGGCAGCGCGCCGACCGGCGCGGTCGATGCGCAGGCGCTGGACGTCATGGTCGTCAGTCTGTCGAGCCTGACCATCTTCCTGCTGCCGCTCATCGCTCTCCTCATCTCGCACGACGCCGTGGTGGGCGAGGTCGAGCGAGGAACGATGCTGCTGCTCCTCAGCTACCCCGTCTCGCGCAGCCAGGTGATCCTCGGCAAGTTCCTCGGACATATTGCGATCCTCGGTATTGCAACGCTGGTCGGTTACGGGGCGGCCGCAGCCACTCTGCTTTTCAACGACGAAGCGATCGATGCACGAAGTTGGCAGGCTTTCGGGGCGATGATCGGCTCGTCTGTGCTGCTGGGGGCAGCCTTTATCGCGCTCGGTTATCTGGTCAGCGCCCTGGCCCGTAATCGAGGCACTGCTGCGGGCGCGGCGATCGGTGTCTGGCTGATGTTCACGCTGATATATGACGCGGCGCTGCTCGGGCTCCTGGTGATGGATCAGGGGCGCACGATAACGGGCGAGCTGCTCGACACGCTGCTGCTGCTCAACCCCGCCGATGCCTATCGGCTGTTGAATCTGACGGGCTCCGAACACACCCGCCTGGCGTCCGGTATGGCGGGTATCGCCGCCACGACCGGACTCACGCGCCTGACACTGCTCGGCGCACTGGCAACCTGGTGTGCCTTGCCGCTGACGCTCGCGGCGCTGGTGTTTTCCAGGAGACAGCTATGAGATCGGTGTTCGCGTTAGCGGTGGCGCTGTTCCTCTTGACCGCATGCGACGATCCGGAAACTGCCCAGACGCCGCCGCTGCCGCAGGAACCGTCGGCTGATGCGGTCGGCCACTATTGCGGCATGGTGGTGTTGGAGCATAGCGGTCCGAAAGGACAGATCATCCTGGCAAGCCGGTCGGAACCAGTGTGGTTCTCGTCCGCCCGGGATGCGGTGGCGTTCACCCTGCTGCCCGAGGAGGCAAAGGACATCCGCGCCATTTACGTCTCCGATATGGCAAAGGCGCCGACATGGGAGGAACCAGGGACTGCCAACTGGGTCGAGGCCCGCAACGCCTTCTTCGTGATCGGCAGCGCCAGAAGCGGTGGCATGGGAGCGGCCGAAACCGCGCCCTTCTCGGATCGGACCGCCGCGGAGGCGTTCGCACGCGAGCATGGCGGACAGGTCGTGACCTTCCCCGAGATTCCCCGCGACTACGTTCTGGGTGCGGCGGAGGGGAACATGCCGCACGGGCCCGGGGAAGCTGTTTCGGCTCCAGCGGCGCCGATGGGAGCAGGCGAACACCGGCATTGAGGTTTGTCATGACGCACAATCAGATGTCACGACGGCGGTTCATCGGGATCACGGCGGCCGCGGCTGGCCTCCCTCTCCTGCCGCTCCGCCATGCCAGTGCGGCCGCAGGACTCGCAATCTGGCGTGGCACAGCGCTTGGTGCGCCCGCCACCCTGCAAATCCATCACCAGAATGCACGCGAGGCGGAGCAACTCCTCAAACTCTCGGTGCGGGAACTACGCCGGCTCGAGGCGATGTTCAGCCTCTACCGCGATGACTCCGCGCTGGTGGAGATGAACCGGCGCGGCGTCATGGTTGCACCGCCTTGGGAACTGGTCGATCTGCTGGAGCAGTGCGGCCGCTACGTTGCCGCAACGGGCGGGCGTTTTGATCCTACCGTCCAGCCGCTCTGGGATGTCTATGCCAGGCATTTCGCGAAACCCGATGCCGCCCCATCCGGGCCCCCTGCGGTGGCCATTGAGGAGGCACGGCGGCTCATCGGTTGGGAGCATGTCCTTGTCAAGGCTGATCGGATCGTCCTTGGGCGCCGCGGAATGGCGCTGACGCTGAACGGCATCGCTCAAGGCTACGTGACCGACCGGATTGCGGACCTCCTGCGGGCGGCCGGTATTTCGCGGAGCCTGATCGACCTCGGCGAAGCTCGCGCTCTCGGCAGCCATCCGGGCGGCCGCCCCTGGCTGATAGGGTTGGCCGATCCGATTCATCCGGAAAGGGTCATCGACGAGGTTGAGCTCGTTGACGGGGCGCTGGCGACCTCAGCGCCATACGGCTTTCGGTTTGATCCGCAGGGCCGTTTCAACCATCTCTTCGAGCCAAGCTCGGGCGGCTCGGCCGACCGCTACGACAGCGTCAGCGTACAGACGCGCCGCGCGACCGAGGCGGACGCCCTCTCTACGGCCTTCTCCTTCCTGTCGCCCGGCGAAATGCGTCGGATCCTTCACGCTCTCGGCGGCGGGCGCGCCTATGTCACCACCAGAGAAGGCAGCCGTCTGACCCTATGAGAGGTCGTGAACCCGGAGATTTGATTGTCGGGCTGTGCGACACAAGAGCATGCCCGTCCAATCCGATCGCTGATGATTGATCCCGCGCAAAGACAGGTCCCCCGATCGTGCGCTTATTGGCGCCATCAACAGGGAGAAAGACCATGTGCACGGGGTATTGGCGATGGATGTCGCACTTCGAAGTGGGGGTGCCTGACCTCGATCATGACCATTGAGAGATGCATGCTCAGGTTAACTCGATCTCCGGCGCGGCTATGGTACACGACCTCGATGCGGCGACGAGACTACTGCGAGCTCTGATTCTCGCGGCGGTCGCCCACGCCGAGCGTGAAGACGCACTTCTTGCGGAGATCGACCCATCCTATCGCGCTCGATCTGTTTCCCCAGCGCAGAGAGTAGCGAACCTGCAGGAGGTCTTGGCGCAACTGGTGGGCGAGGAAGGCAAGCGGGGTTTCGCCGAGGTTCCTGAGAGCGTGTTTGAGAAGGATTCTCAAGGCTGCGGTTTGAACCGCCCCGGGTTTGCCGGAGGCTCCAACTCCTGAGAAGGTGGAGCCATCATGAGCAAGACGACGAACAGGTTTTCGCCGGAGGTCCGCGAGCGGGCGATCCGGCTGGTGCTGGATCACGAGCATGAACATCCCTCCCGCTGGGCGGCGATCATGTCGATCTCGGCCAAGATCGGCTGCACGGGCCAGACGCTGAACGAGTGGGTGAAGAAGGCCGAGGTTGATGCCGGCAATCGGGCCGGCGTGCCGACGGACATGGCAGCCAAGCCGAAGGTTCTGGAGCGGGAGAACCGGGAGCTTCGGCAGGCCAATGAGATCCTGCGCAAGGCGAGCGCTTATTTTGCCCAGGCGGAGCTCGACCGCCCATTCAAACGATGATCGCGTTCATCGACGATCACCGCGAGGCGCATGGGGTCGAGCCGATCTGCAAGGTGCTGCCGATCGCCCCGTCGACCTACCACGACCATCTCGCCAGGCGCGCCGATCCCGAGAATCTGTCGTCACGAGCGAAACGGGACTTGGCGCTGAAGCCCGTGGTCGAGCGCGTCTTCGCCGAGAACTTCGAGGTGTATGGTGCGCGCAAGATCTGGAGGCAGATGCTGCGCGAAGGCTTTGCCGTCGCCCGCTGCACCGTCGAGCGGCTGATGGCCGATCTCGGCCTTCATGGCGTCATCCGTGGAAAGCCGGGCCGCACCACGGTGCAGGACAAGGCCGCCCCATGCCCACTCGACCATGTGAACCGGGTCTTCCATGCCTCGGCACCGAACAGGCTCTGGCTCTCGGATTTCACCTACGTCAGCACCTGGTCGGGCTTCGTTTACGTGGCCTTCGTCATCGACGCCTATGCCCGCCGCATCGTCGGCTGGCGAGTGAGCAGAACGGCGCATGCGAGCTTCGTCCTCGATGCTCTCGAACAGGCCCTGCACGAACGGCGGCCTATCCATCGCGGCGGCCTGGTGCATCATTCCGACAGGGGCTCGCAATATGTCAGCATCCGCTACACCGAGCGCCTGGCCGAAGCCGGCATCGAGCCCTCCGTCGGCAGCGTTGGAGATTCCTACGACAACGCCCTCGCCGAGACGATCAACGGCCTCTACAAAGCCGAGGTGATCCATCGGCGCGGACCCTGGCGCTCCTTCGAGGCCGTCGAGTTCGCCACGCTGACCTGGGTCGACTGGTTCAACAATCGCCGGCTGCTGGAGCCCATCGGCAACATCCCGCCGGCCGAAGCCGAGGAACGCTACTACGCCATGCTGGAAGAACCTGCCATGGCAGCGTGACTCAAACAAAACGGCCTCCGGCAAACCCGGGGCGGTTCAGGGCGCAGACCGGCCTGATCCCGAAGTCCAACCCACGTCTGCCTCCGCAGGCCGGCCAGGGCCTACCGCAGGCCGACCAAGAATTCCTGAAAAAGGCGGTGAGATTCAACGCGCTCCAGTTGGAAGCGGCGACGATCGCGGCCGAGAAGGCGCAGAGCGAGCAGGTTAAGCAACTCGCCGCTACGCTTGTGAATGATCATCGCAGCGAACTGAAGCGCATTCGCGAACTGGCCGAGAGCCGCAGCGTCATTTTAGATAACGATGAAGCTGACCCGCTGCAGCGCCAGTCGGTCGAGGACCTGAAGGGCGTGGGGGGCGGGGATTTTGACCGTGACTATATCGCGGTTGAGCTGGATTTGCACAGGCGGATCGTCGAACTTTATCAGACGCAGGCATCCAACAGCACGGATACCGGCCTTGCAAGTTTTGCCATAACGTCGCTCGTCCCGATACAGAAACACTTCGATCACGTTCAGGCACTGGGTGCCGAGCGCGGACTGACCATCGACAGGGTTAAGCAGCCGCCACAATATTGACCGGCGGTAAAAGAATCGGTGGCCACCGACTGGTGCGGCTACCGGTTTGGGGGACCCGCATATCGAGGCTGGGTCTGCCGCTTCACGGTCTCCACGTCGAGACCGGAGGCTTTTCATCGTGCTGTGACCCTTGGTCCCACAAGGGCAACATCGTTTGCAGCGTCCGCGCCGGCCTCTTCCTGTTCTTCCCGAATCCACCGTCCGGCGATGCCGCAGTTGTCTGGGCGGCGTTGGTCATCGAGCCGGCCACTCGCTCGTTGCACCCGCCGATGCGTCTGTCGCCACAGCGTCCATCGCCTCGACCAGATCGGCCACCAGTTCCGCAGGCGACAGACTATAGGATGTCGCCGCCTCGGCCACCGTCATGAACGGCGCCATGACGCAGCCCGGGCAGGCCATGCGACGTCGGTTGAACACGCGGACGGTGTAAGGCCACCGCTCCATCACCTCCGCCACCATGATCTCGTCCAACTGAGTGGAAGACATATCTCTACCTCCATCACGCTTTGACGGCACATGCTAGGCGGTGGTCGGGGTAACGAAGTTGCGCCGGCGCAAACTCGCGACGCGCGATCAGGCCTGTTCTGCGATCTGCACCGGCCGGTGCGGCTTGGCGATCACCAAGTGGCTCGACCGCTTGCCGCTGACGATGCCTTCCTGTTCCCACGCGGCGAGGGTGCGACTGACCGTGAAGAGCGTCGTGGCGGTCATCTCTGCCAGTTCCTGGCGGGAGACGGCGAAGGGGATCTCGACCCCGCCTTCCACCCGCCGCCCCGCCTGCTTCACCATGCGCAGCAGGGTCGCGGCGAGCCGACGTTCGACGCGCTGCGTCGCCGCTTCCTGAAGACGCGCCTGCAGATCCTCGACCCGGCCGCCGACGATCTGGATGGCGTTCGTCGCGATCGCCGGGAACCGCTGCATCAGTTCGGCAAAGCCGCCGGCGCTCCAGGCCAGCAGCATGCAGTCCTCTATCGCAGTGGGCGTCGCCGGGAACGGCGCACCGCGGAAGACAGCCACCGATCCCAGTAGATCGCCCGCGCCCATGAAGCGCAGCAGTACGTTCTGCCCGCCCGGGGTGGTCTGATCAGACGGATCCGACCCCAGGCTACGACATAATGGTCGGTGGCCTCCTCCCCCTGGCGGAAGAGCTGATCGTCTTTGCGGACTGGACGCTCGCGCGCCACCCGGGCGACGACGTTGAGATCTGGCGCTCCTAACCCGTGAAAGAGTGGCACCCGCTCGATGAGGCCGACACGTGCGGGAATGTCCATAGCTATTCTCCCCTCAGCTTCATGTGCCTCAACTGGACAAACCAGCTCCCGGTTGGGAATGTGCGCCGCACTTGCGCTAGCGCAAATCCATTCTGCAGTCAGTCGCTATCTTGCAGTCATCGGGGCGACCGAGCCCCCGGTGGATGGAGTGAGATCGATGGAATCCCCGAGCAACGTCGCTCTGAAGAACGCTGACAGCCAGACCGCTCACTCGGTCGACTTCTAGGCTGCTACCGGTCCCGGCGGCGTGACGGGGACCGACTCGGGACACGGCGTCGTTCAGATTGAGGCGCTGTATGCCGGTGGTCGCCGATTGTATCGAACTGCGATGTATGGCCGCTGCCGGTCGATCCCGAGCAGGTGTTGCCCAACATGCCTCGCGAATTCCGCGTCATGCAACCAGGTATTAACGGAGCAGGCCCCAGACACTTGGAACTTGCCGCACCAGGACGGGCACCTCCATGTTCACCATAACGGGAAACTCAGCCTCCGTCCGACACGACAACGCACACAGACGGATCACGATGATCCCGGAGTAGAAAGATGTTCAAGACCCTGCTGATGGCCGCCAGCGCGGCCGCCCTTCTCGCCGCCGGTACCGCCGCCGCCGCGAACCACGAAGTGAAGATGCTGAACCGCGGCGCCGCCGGCATGATGGTGTTCGAGCCGGCGTACCTGAAGGTGGCGCCTGGCGACACGGTGACGTTCAAGTCCGTCAACCCCAGCCACAATGCCGAAACCATTCCCGGCATGCTGCCTGAGGGCGCTCAGCCCTTCAAGGGCGCCCTGAGCAAGGACGTGACCGTCACATTCGAGAAAGAGGGGATCTACGGCTACAAGTGCATGCCGCACTACGGCATGGGCATGGTCGGTCTCGTCCAGGTCGGAGACGACACCGGCAACGTCGACGCCGCCAAGGCGGTCAACCATCCCGGCAAGGCGAAGAAGGTCATGGCCGAGTTGATCAGCAAGACCGGGGCGACCGTAGCCGCAGCAAAGTAGCGCCTGCACGAGCCGTCTGCTGATTAAGGATTGGGGAATCCCGGTGTCGCTCTGGGGTCCCCTCTTTGTGCAGACTGACTCGACGGAATTTCGACCGATAGCCGCACCGTATCTGGTGTCGCCTGAAGAGGCGCGACAGGAATGAAAAAAACGGGACACTGAGCATGGACGAGAAGCTGCAACCGATCCTCGACGAGGTGCTGCGCCGCAACGCTGGTGAGGAGGAGTTTCACCAGGCCGTGCGGGAGGTGCTGGAGTGCCTCGGGCCGGTTGTCGCGCGCCATCCCGGGTATGCCGACGGAGCGCTGATCGAACGGCTGTGCGAGCCGGAGCGGCAGATCATCTTCCGCGTGCCTTGGGTTGACGATCGCGCACAGGTGCAGATCAACCGAGGCTTCCGTGTGCAGTTCAATTCCGCCCTCGGCCCCTACAAAGGCGGGCTGCGTTTTCACCCGTCGGTCAATCTCGGCATCATCAAGTTTCTCGGCTTCGAACAGACCTTCAAGAACGCCCTGACTGGCCTGCCGATCGGCGGCGGCAAGGGAGGTTCCGACTTCAACCCGCGCGGTCGCTCCGACGCCGAGATCATGCGCTTCTGCCAGTCGTTCATGACCGAGATGTACCGCCATCTCGGCGAGTATACCGACGTGCCTGCGGGCGACATCGGTGTGGGCGGGCGCGAGATCGGTTATCTCTTCGGACAATACAAGCGGATCACGAACCGCTACGAGGCCGGCGTGCTGACCGGCAAGGGCCTCGCTTATGGCGGATCGCGCGCCCGCACCGAGGCGACAGGATTTGGCGCCGTCTTCTTCGTGCGTCAGATGCTGGCGACGCGCGGCACCGATTTCGATGGCAAGCGCGCAATCGTCTCAGGCTCCGGCAATGTCGCCATCTACACGATTGAGAAGATACAGCAGTTCGGTGGGCAGGTCGTCGCTTGCTCCGACTCCAGCGGCTACGTCGTCGACGAGAACGGCATCGACTTGAATCTGGTGAAGCAGATCAAGGAGATACGCCGCGAGCGCATCTCGGAGTATCCCCGCCTGAAGGGTGCCGGCGCCCACTATATCGAGAAGGGCCGCATCTGGGACCTGCCCTGCGAGATCGCGATGCCGTCGGCGACCCAGAACGAGTTGAACGGCAAGGACGCCCGTCAGCTCGTCCAGAACGGCGTCATCGCGGTGGGCGAAGGGGCCAACATGCCGTCCACGCCGGAGGCGGTGCGGATCCTACAGGAGGCCGGCGTCCTTTTCGCTCCCGGCAAGGCCGCCAATGCCGGCGGCGTCGCCACCTCGGCGCTGGAGATGCAGCAGAACGCCTCTCGGGACAGTTGGAGCTTTCAGGAGACCGAGGAGCGGCTGGAGCGGATCATGTGCAACATCCACGACAGCTGCGCCGAGACCGCCGAGCAATACGGAGCGCCGGGCAACTACGTCCTCGGCGCCAACATCGCCGGCTTCGTCCGCGTCGCGGAAGCCATGCGCGCGCTCGGCCTGATCTGAGAAGTGCAGATTAAAGGTTCCAACCACAGGCGGCGAACAAGATACTTATTAATCTGTCCTCCGCCTCTTTGACAGCCCCCTTCCCCCCCGCAGCCTCGCCACGCACATCGCGGTGTGGGCGCAATCTCGCCTGGGTCGACGAACTTGGGCACACGCTACCCGCCCTACTGGATCAACATGGGAGCGGTGGCGATCACCGCTCTGGCGGGCTCGATCCTGATCCTTCGCCGCAAGACATGGCCGTTGCTCGGTCCGCTGCTGCCGTTCCTGCGCGGCTTTACCTTCTTGTTCTGGGCGGTGGCGAGCTGGCGGATCCCGTTCCTGTTCGCACTGATGACCTGGCGCTACGTCTGGATGCGCGACCGTTTCACCTATGAACCGGCAATCTGGGACATCGTCTTCCCGCTGGGGATGTGTACAGCACCTACCAGTTCGACCGCGCGATGGGCTACGGCTTCTTCGATCCGATCCCCGAGGTGCTGGTTTATGTGGCGCTTGCCGCGTGGGTGCTGGCGATGGCGGGGCTACTGCGGCGCATCGTGCAGGCCGGGCGCGCTGCAGGACGAGAACAGCCCGTCTGACCGCTGATGACCCGTGGAGGCCATGATCCGCACGGTCATCGGTAACCAATGCCCTTCACATAGTTGATCAACGGGGTCTCCTCGTGTTCCCGCTCATCAAGAAGGGGCTCCAGAACGCCGCGTGTGGCAAGAACGCCCAAAGGCCGCCTTGTTGTATCGATCACTGGCAAATGCATGAAGCCGGTCTGCTTCATTTGTGTCCAGATGTCTTCGACCGCATCGAAGGGAGCGCAAGTCTTTACGTCGGCCGTCATCGCCGCCTCGACGGCCTCGGTGCATGAACACCCGGTGCAGTGGCTGATGTGACGATGTCTGTGCGGCTTACCACGTCGACCATGATCCCTTCCGGATCGTTGACGATGATCAACCGGGTTTCCGGATGGTCGAACGCCTGCGCCGCGGCGATCAACCGCGCGGATCGGTCAATCACAAGCAGTCGGCGAGCGGCCTTGTCGAGAAGGTTTGCGGGAATCACGACCCGATCCCCCAGCCTGCGATCGTCCTGCCTGTGGCTTCGTCTTGCGGAGCGGATACCCGCGGCCTGGCCCTTAGAGGGAAGGCCACCTTCTTGAGGACTTTGCCCGCGTCATCGATGATGAAACGGCACGCCCGATCACCATAATGGAAGGTCAGTCGCCAACAACCTGCGTCCTCTCCGACGCCGGTCTCGCAGCGGGACGTGATTGCGCCATCGCGCATCCGGACCTTGATCTCCCCTTGCGACAGACCGAATGCATCCGCCAGCAGAGCCGCGTCGATAACAAAATCCCCGTTCTGGCGGTCTACGGCCGTCATGACGGTTCCCTCCAATAATGATTTGCCGCAGCTACCGTCGCGAAATGCGTCGCCACCACCTGGCTGGAGGCGATCAGCGCGTCGGCATCATCGGCGTAGACTTGGCGCAGCTTGTCGCGCACTTCAGCGTCCGGTTGGGTCATCTTGATCGCGACGCGGGCCATCTTGACGGCCAGCTCATAGCCCTCTTGCGGTGTTGCGGTCTTCAGGGTGGGGAGCCAGGGGGTCATCGGGCATTCCTTCCGTTCTGTGGTTGCGGGCCGAAGCGCGCCGGTGGCGAGTTTCGGTTTGTTTGTCTGTCACCGCATCGGTATCGGGTCGAGTGCGATATCGGCCAGCGTCGCGCGATCGAGGTCGGCGAGAAAGGCTGACTCCGCCGAGCGCATGCGCGCCTTCAACCGACAGCGGCCCTCAAGCGTGCAGGCGCCGCCGTCGACGCTCAGGCACTCGACCAGCGGCTGGCCCTCTTCGAGCAGGCGCACAACGGCGCCGAGCCGGATCTCCGACGCCGGCCGGGCCAGCGCTGCGCCGCCGCCGCCGCCGCGACGCGTCTCGATCAACCCGGCCTGCGCGAGCCGCTGCATGATCTTGGCCAGGTGGTTGCGCGACAGCCCAAACTCGTCGGCCAGATCTGCGGTCGAGAAGGCGCGATCTGGCGCGCTCGCCATGCGCATCAGCATGCGCAGACCGTAGTCGGTGAAGGAGGTGAGGCGCATCGCCGCAATCGTCCCAGACGAATTGGTATTGTCGATACCAATTAACAGATCTAGCCTAGATTGCAACACCCGAACCACGAGGATGTCATGCCTGCCGCCGACCCATCCGCACAGATCGCCTCCGCCCGACCGGAGATGACGGCGGCCATCATGGCGGAAACGGGCCTTGACGAGGGGTTCCTGCGCGACCTCGTCCATTTGTTCTACGACAAGGTCCGCCGCGATGCGGTCCTCGGCCCGGTATTTGCGACGCGGATCGCGGACTGGGGGCCGCACCTGGAGCGCATGGTCGCGTTCTGGTCCTCGGTCGCGCTGATGACCGGCCGCTACCACGGCCGCCCGGTGCCCGCGCATACGCCGCTGCCGATCGATGGGGCGCATTTCCAGCGCTGGATGGAACTATTCCGCGAAACGGCCAACGAGGTCTGCACACCGTCAGGTGCTTTGCATGTCATTGAGCGAGCCGAACGCATCGCCCGTTCGCTCCACATTGCGGTCAAGGAGGCGCAGGCCGCCCCCGACGCCATTCCTGCCCTTCGCTGACGAAAGAAAGGATGCCCGAATGTCCGATGCTGCCCCGATACACGACGCGGCCGAACTGACCCGCTACATCGAGACGCGTTATCACGCGCGACACCGCCAGCAGCTGCCGCCGCTGGCCGCGATGGCCGCGAAGGTCGAAGACGTGCACTTCGGCAATGAACATGTGCCCGATGGGCTTTCGGACATCCTGCGCCGCATGATCGGCGAGATGGAGGTACACATGAAGAAGGAGGAACTGATCCTCTTTCCCACTATCCGCACGGGTGGCGGCCCCGGCATTGAGAACCCGATTGCCATGATGCGCGCCGATCATGACGATCATGCCATCGAGGTCGCAGAAATCCGCCGTCTGACCGGCGATCTTACATTGCCCGAAGGCGCCTGCGGCACCTGGACGGCGCTCTATGCTGGGCTGGACGAATTCATCATCGATCTTGAGGAACACATGCGGCTGGAGAACGACGTGCTGTTCCCGCAGTTCGAGCCTGGAAGTGCGGCCCATGGCTGACCTTCATTTTCCGCAGGCCACCCGCGCCCATGCCGAGCGGCGGCATGCCCTTGCGCCAGCGGCCGACGACGCCTTTCGCGCCTTCTCGAAAGCGGTGTTCGCCGAGGGCGCGCTCGATGCGCGCACCAAGCAGATCATCGCTGTGGCCGTCGCCCACGTCACGCAATGCCCCTGGTGCATCGAGGGCCATGTCAAGGCCGCGCGGCGGGCAGGCGCGACGCGAGAGCAGATCATGGAGGCGATTTGGGTCGCCGCCGAGATGCGGGCGGGCGCAGCCGTCGCCCATTCGGTCAAGACGCTCGAGCTGCTGAAGGAGACCGGCGAGGAGTGAGCGGGTGCCCGGCGCCCGGCTTCTCGTCGACCGGGTCTGGCCGCGGCGTGAAGAAGGCGGATCTGCGGCATGACGACTGGATCAGAGATGTTGCGCCGAGCACCGAGCTTCGGAAGTGGTTCGGGCACGATCCCGAGAAGTGGGACGCCTTTCGCAGCCGCTGCCGCGCCGGGCTCGAGGGCAACCCCGAGGCGGTGGACCACTGCCTCGACTGGTGCCGCAAGGGGCTGGTCACGCTGCTCATCGCAGCGAAGGACCGAGAGCACAATCAGGCCGTGGTGCTGCGCGACCACCTCGCCGAACGCCTGAAGCGACGGTGAAAGTGCCGCGCACACGAGAACCGAAAGACACCGACATGACCAACATAGCCGAACAGATGCGCGCGTGGCGCGGACCCGTCGTTCTGACCTATGGGTTTCGTCCGTTCTTCTTAGGAGCCGGAGTGTGGGCGGTCGTCGCCATGGCTCTTTGGGTGCCGATGCTGAGCGGGATCGTCGTTCTGCCCACCGCCTTCGATCCGGTGTCGTGGCACGCGCACGAGTTCCTGTTCGGCTATCTCGGAGCGGTGGTCGCGGGCTTCCTGCTGACCGCGGTGCCGAACTGGACCGGGCGGCTGCCCATTATGGGCTGGCCGCTCGGCGGCCTCTTCGCATTGTGGATTTTCGGCCGGGTCGCGGTCGCCTTCTCGGCGGGGATGCCGCCCATGCTCGTCGCCGTGGCCGACATCTTGTTCCTCGTCGCGCTCGCGGCTGCGATAGCGCGCGAGATCGTCCAGGGGCGTAATTGGCGCAACCTGATCGTCCTGGCGATGCTGTCCGTGCTGATCCTCGGCAACGCGGTTTTTCACTGGGAGGCGGCGCGGGGCGCATATGCCGCCCAAGGAACGGGACTGCGCCTCGGGCTCGGGGCCGGCATCATGATGGTCGCGGTGATCGGCGGCCGGATCGTGCCGTCGTTTACACGCAACTGGCTGGTCAAGCGGCAGAGCGCCGTCCTGCCCGCCCCGCCGATGCAGCGGTTCGACCGGCTGACGCTGCTGGTCCTCGGCCTCGCGCTCCTGCTCTGGGTCGTGGCGCCGGGCGCTGGTGTCACCGGCGCGTCGCTCCTCGTCGCGGCGCTTCTGCATCTGGCGCGGCTGGCGCGTTGGGCCGGGCATCGGACCGGGGCCGAGCCGCTGGTGCTGGTGCTGCACGCCGGCTACGCCTTCGTGCCGCTCGGGGCGCTGGCGGACGGGACCGCAATCCTGTGGCCGGGGGTACTCGGGACGGCGGCGGCACAGCATGTCTGGATGGCGGGGGCTCTCGGACTGATGACTCTTGCGGTGATGACGCGGGCGACGCTGGGACATTCCGAGCACGCGCTGATCGCCGATCCGGGCACGGTCGCCATTTACCTGCTGCTGGTCCTGTCGGTCGGGGCGCGCTTTCTTGTCGGGCCGCTGCCGGGGCTCGCCCCGGCGCTCCACACCCTTTCCGGCGTCGCCTGGATCGCCGCGTTCGGCGGCTTCTCCGTACTCTACGGACGCCATCTGCTGAGAGCCCGGCCGGAGCACTGAGCGGATGGGCTGGATCGAGTTCATCACCGTCTTCGCCGGGTTCTACATCCTGCACTCGGT
Organism: Constrictibacter sp. MBR-5; assembly: GCF_040549485.1. NCBI lineage: Bacteria > Pseudomonadati > Pseudomonadota > Alphaproteobacteria > Rhodospirillales > Allostellaceae > Constrictibacter > Constrictibacter sp. MBR-5. The sequence continues at coordinate 6,243 of NZ_JBEPTK010000025.1, read as the reverse complement.
CCCGGTGCGTCCGCCGGCGCGGCCATGGCTGGTGGCGCGGTTGGGGCATGCGGGTTTCGATATCGCCTATTCTACCCTGTCGCTCGCCATGCTCGCCGCGCTCTTCGTCGCGGTGGAGCGCGCGCCTTACGTGCCGCTCTGGCCGGAGCCGCCCGGCGCACACTGGCTTGTGCTGGCGGCAATGACGGCGGTCGGCCTGATCTTGGCCTTCGGTCTCTTCCGGCCCAACCCGCTCTCCTTCGGCGGCACACGGAACGCTGCGTTCAACCCGCGCAACCCGGGCCTCCTGCGCTGGGTGCGCCACCCGGTGCTAGCGGCATTCTTCCTGTGGTCGGGCGCGCACCTGATGGTTAATGGTGACGTCGCCCACGTGGTGATGTTCGGCAGCTTTGCCGCGTTCGCGCTCTTCGGCATGCGGATCGTCGACCGCCGCCGCCGGCGCGAGATGGGAGACGAGGTCTGGCGGCAGACGGTGGTGCAGATGCGCGCCGCGCCGGTTTCGCGGCCGCACGCCGCCGTGCTGCGCGTTGCAGGCGCCCTCGCGGCGGTGGTCGTCCTGATCCTGCTGCACCCGTGGTTCGCGGGCGTCGGCGTGCTTGGGCGATTCCTGCCGTAACGGACGACGAACGCACTTGGCGTCAATTGCGGATAGGCGGCTGCGGCGGGCGACGGTCGCGAAGTCGCCCACCACCAACCCGTCCAGGCGCCGAATCGTCCGCTGCAGCCGGCAGTCAGGCTCATCCAATCTTAGGGCCACAGAGTGCCGTCGAAGCAGCTCCCATGCCTGGTTCGGCCGCAGCGCACCGAATCGATCTTTACGTCTAACCGCCCCAGTGCGGCATGATGGAGCGTCAGCCCGCGCTCTCGGCAGAGTGAGGAGCGCTTCCGCCGGTCGATACCGATCACCATATCGACCGAACATCAAAAGACCGCCGCGCCAAACGACCTGCTCCGCGCACCGACTGCAGACGACGTAGTGCGGGTCGTGTAGGATCGCCCAAAGCGGGGTAACGGCAGCTTCTAAGACACCATTGACTACGCCACTGGCGATAGACGTGTTGCTTTCCGGCTATGGGTACATGTCGCCTGCCATGGTTCATCGCAATCGGCGCATCGGGACGCGAAGGGCTGGATGATCTGCGGGCGCTGCTTGCTGCGCTTCCGGCTGATCTCGACGTTGTCGTTCTGGTGGTACTCCATCGGCCGTGGGACAGGCCGACGCATCTGCGTGAGACTTGGGACGCGCCAAGCTCATGCTGGTCCTGACGGCCGGCCATGGAAATCGTTTCGAATCTGGCAGAGTGTACATCGGCGACCTGCAGCCCACCTGACTCTGGCGCGGCGCTGCTTCAGCCGACTGCCATGCCCCGCGAGCCGTCGTCCAGCGACCCCGCCAGCACAACGCCGATCATATGATCGCCGCCGTGCATCGGCGAGATCCTGCCACGGTGACAGGCGATCTTGCGCCTAAGGTATCCCCGATAGGGTCCTTCCCGAGTTCACGCGCCTCTGGAAGCCAAGGCTCCCGCGGTCCAGCAAAATTTCGACGGCCGGTGTCGCCCCACGATGAACGTTTCCGAAAGTCCATCCAGATGGACTCCCACCACCGTAAGCCACTCGGAGGGCGCCGTCGGATCGGACGGCTGCCTGGCCCGCGGAAGGGACCGCTGGCCCCTCTGACTGCGAAAACTGCGAGTGACCTCAGATCGCAGGTGGGTGACTTCCTCGCCAGGGTTCGCGCTGCCTGACGAGCCGATCGGAGAGCCCAGGCTGCTGCCAACACGCAATCTGGGCGGCTCCAATTGTGGGGCGATCGCGGTCACCTCTCACCTGCCGGTTCGCGGACGTTCGGACACGAAGCGCGCGGCGGTTGTCACTTACCTGCGCCGCTGACCGGCGATCTTGCGGGCAAGGTATCCCCTTACACGTCTTTCCCACCATACACGTCCCCATTCAGCCCATGAGCCTGAGGAGGGAGGTTGTCGTGCCCCGCCCATACTGCTCACCACGCACCTATGAACGGACGGCCCTCAAAACAGCCTCGTCTCCGAGGTGGTAGGCCATCTCGATTTTCAGCGAGCCGTCGTCGAGTAGTTCTGCTGAGCCAGTGCCGCGAACCTCATCACCCTCATCGAACCCTGCCCAGGTAAAGAAGATCGTCGATCGGCCATATTTGACGTCCATCGTCGCCTCCACCGCACCAAAGGCGATCTCGCCACGACCGTTGCAGTTGATGACGAGTCGTGCCGGGCCGGTGAGATCGAGATACCCGCCATCCCAGATATCCGCCTCGATGATCCGCCATGTGCCGACGATGTTGCATTTACTCCGGATCGTCATCGCGATGCTAACACCAGTCGAGCCCCATCCTCTGATTCAGCCAGCGTAGTGGGACCGCCGCACCCGCCGCTACGCGCCGCCTCGCCGAAATCTTGCTGATCGCCCTTGCCAGGCAGCGATCCGACGATCCCGCTGCGCCCCTTTAGCCGATCTGCTTCCAGTAGCTGTCCTTCATGCGCGATCAAGCCGTCGCGCAGGTGGTAGACGTCGACGCCCCGCACATCGATCGGAGCGCCGGTTGCCCACTCGCCGGTGGCGCGGAACCGCCCGACGTTACGGTCGCCGGCGATTGTGACCTCGGCCTCGGGGAACCGAATGCGGCGGATGGCGGCAGCGCGTTCAGCAAGCGCCTCACGAGCCGCCTCTTTGCCACCCACGATCCGGGCTCGGGCGCTTCCAGTCCTTGCGCCAGGCGCCATTCGAAATCCGCCATGACGCAAGGCAAGGATGCCATTAACATCGTCGGCATTGAACGTCGCGCCGAACCGCACGAGTAGCTCCATCGCGGCGTCTCGGTCAGCGGCAATCATTTCCCTGCCCTTTCCTCCGGATACTGTTCGAGCGAACCGTCTGTCGCGCCAGCCGCGAAGCCTGAGGCGGCGCAGGCGCGGTCGACAGATACGAGTTTCGGGAGATGATCACGAGCACCCACGCCAGAGAAGGCCACATGAGGATCACGCGACGCACTTTTCTTCTTGGCAGTGCTTCCACGGCAGCGCTGCTGGGGTTCCCTTACCGCCGCCTTGGGGCGGCAGCCCCTCCCCCGCTCTACGATCCGGCACTCGCGTCGGTCACAGGCGCGGTTGAGGCGATATCTAAGCTCGTCTCTACTCGGGGCATCATCGGTCTCGACCTGAGCGATATCCAATCCGTCCTCGAAGGCGGAGGATGCGCTTACTACGGTGAAGGCGCGGCCAGCGGGCCTGATCGGGCTCGGGTTGCAGCAGGAGAAGCACTGACGGACCTACAGCGATCACTGTCCGCTGCAACGAGCCGGACCCTTTTGATCCGAACTATCCACTAGGTCGCCACCTCAACCGCGAGCGACCGCGACACCACGATATCCGCGATATATCTGGTGCAGGCAAAATGTACCATAATTCGAAATTAATTAGACCAGCATCCCTCTAATGTGATTCGAACCCGGCTCGAAAAATAATGACACCGCCCGTGCCGCCGCCAATACTATGGGTGTCGGAACATTCAGTGAGCGATCAATGGCCACCCAGAGATCTCATGATACAAAATGTACAGTGGATTATCTATAGTGCAGACCTCCCAGCGCAGGACCGTATACGCTAGAATTCCTGGTCATACTCCCCAAGCCGCAAGTCCAGGCTATTGCTGCCAAATCGCGGAGGCATTATCTTCGAGACTGGAGATCATCGATTCGGCTACGGAGGAAGCTGCTCCAGGAGATGTAGCATGATGAAGGAATGGAGAGTTCGATATCAAGGTACGAGCTATCACAGTGTTCGCGTGCTCGCGGAAACCGCAGAGGGAGCGCGCCTTCACGCCGATCAGCATCGCAAAAGCCTAGTAACCGAATGTGACCTCGATAGTCTCGAATTCCTCTGCGCACATGACATCGGCGACACAGAGTACCGTTACTGGGCGGCCCGTATAACCCTGATCTACGACGAGAGAGAGTTCATGTTCGATGTAGAGGTGGAGGCAAAAAATGAAATCGACGCCGAATCTAAGGGGGCAGATGAATGGGATTTCGCGCTCTATAGTTCCCACGGCGACATCGAGAGAGCGCTCACTAAGATCGATGTAGAGTCTCCGCCCTGCGGGTATTTTGGTGATGGTACGGATTACAAAATTTCCGTCTCCCTTGCCGACAGCGTCGAGGATATCCATCAGCGGCGGACGACATTAAAGCGGTTCTTAACAATTGCCCTGAAGAAATGTGTAGCCGCTGATCCCAACGGGGGCGCTCTATGCCCTCCCGATGGGGTCGGCAAGGAAACGGCACCGTCGGGCTTTTAACTATAAATACGGATCACTTTACATCCCGAGAAGGGCGCAGTGTAGCGCCCTTCTTTTTCTGTACCTACCTATTCGACCGTATGGCGGGGCTTCACAACGCCAACATGCTTATAGAGCGTGGTACGGGAGACTCCATAGCGCTTTGCCACATCGGCAACTGGAATTGCAGGGTCCCGCAGAATTGCCTTGATCTCCCGGAGTTGGGCGGCGTCGAGCTTTGGCTTACGCCCGCCGGAACGACCTCGCGCTCGTGCAGCGACGAGACCCGCAGTCGTCCGTTCACGGATGAGGTTACGCTCGAACTCGGATAGAGCCCCAAAAACGTGAAATATCAATCGGCCAGCCGCGCTTACCGTTTCAATCTTTTCTGACAAGCTCTCGAACCCGATGCCCGCTTGCTCCAACTCTGACACGATCCGCACCAGGTCAGATAGATTTCTACCCAGCCGGTCCAATCGCCACACCACGAGCACATCGCCCGCGCGCAACGCCTTACGGCACTGGTCGAGCTCGGGACGGGCCGCTGTCTTGCCACTGGCGGCCTCTTCGTAGATCACACAGCACCCAGCTGCGCGCAGCGCGTCCCGCTGTAAGTCAAGGAGCTGATCGAGCGTTGAGACGCGAGCATATCCAATGCGCTGATTCATGGACAATTCCGGAACATAGAATAACTGACGACTTTTCTAACAGCTTCTTGACCCCCGGTATACCGAAAACTCGGGCCCTGCTGATTGTTCAACAAACGGTCGTTTTCCGGACGCTTGTGCGCCGCGGGTAGCGGGTAGCGGGTAGCGGTTAGCGAAGCAGTCCTGGCGATTCGCTGCGACGCGAACATGCGATCGACTTGAACGCGGCAGATGGCGGTCCGGAGATCCCCCAGCCAATCGCTGCGATGCTGCAGCGCCATCCGGCACGCTGAGCATCGCCAGCCCAAACCTGGTGCGCTCGGCGTGCAGCGGACGCCGGACGACCCGAAGCGACTGGTGGCCTACGAGGGGGCACATTGGACAGCTCCCTCTGCGCTCGGTTTGTGAATGAAATCCGGATTTGAGACGGATTGGTCGAGGCTAGAGGTTGTTCCGCGGGTGCGGATGCCGGCTGATGGACGGTATTTTCGGTGTTGGAGACGTCATGCGGGCGCACTGCGCCTGTCGAGCCAGCACCATCGCCTCATGTTGTAGGCCATGTTGGCGAGGGTGATCGCCGCCTCGGCGCGGGCGCGGCCGATGGTTCGGATCGCCAGGCTCACGCCCCCTCTTGATGGGCAAACGGATGCTCGACGGCGACACCGACCGCCGACTTCTTCGCGTGCGCCTCGCCATTGACCTCCCCTTTTACTTGCGATGGTGGATGCGGCTCACCTTGCCGATCCCCGCCAGAAAGCGTTCGTTCTCGGCCGAGCGGTAGGCGCCGTCCGCCCACACGGCGGAGGCGGTGTTCTTCGGGTCGATCAGCCCCTCGCGCAGGCGCGTCCCGTCATGGGCCGCCGCATCGGTGACCTTAGCTCGCCGGATGATGCCGTGCCGCCAGTCGATCGAGATGTGCGACTTGTAGCCGAAGGCCGGGATCGCGGTGTCGGCGCGCGGCCTGCCGTCCTCGGCCGGCTTGGCCGCACCGGCGACCTGGTCGCTCACCGTCCACTCGACCTCTATGACGCGGTGGCGCGTCGTCTGGCCCAAGAGAACGGGGCATGACCGGTTCTGCCGACCTTGACCTCTCGATGCTGGACCGTTTCCGCGACGACCTGGTGGGGCTGAAGATGCCGCGGGCGCTGGAAGCGCTCGATCACATCGTTGCCGCCTTGAGCAAGGCGAGATCGGTGTGTTTCGGCGTGCAAGTTTGACCCCCTTGGCGGGGGTATCGGCGTTCAAAAATGACCCCCTGCTGGTGACGTTGATCAGACTGCCCACC